>NZ_JADYVR010000175.1:0-469 GCF_020193935.1 Bradyrhizobium sp. NBAIM08
GAACACATTGGTGCTGTCGCACACCAGCGCCAGCACGCCCTCATCGCCGATCGCGGTCAATTGCTCGGGCGTGGACGGCACGCCAAGCAGTGGCTTGTCGTCCAGCTTCCAGTCGCCGGTATGAAAAATCCGGCCATGCGGCGTATCGATGACAAGCGCGTTGCCCTCGGGTATCGAATGCGCAAGCGGCACATAACGGAAACCGAACGGCCCGAGTTGGAAACTCGCCTCGTTCTGGATGACGTGGAGCTTCACGCTCTTGCTCAGCCCTTCCTCCTCCAGCTTCAGGCGGATGAGGCCGGCGGTGAAGGGCGTGGCATATAGCGGGACGCCAAGGTCTGCCGCCAGATAGGGTATGGCGCCGATATGGTCCTCATGGCCGTGGGTCAGCACGATACCGAGCAGATCCTTGCGACGCTCCTCAATGAAGGCAAGGTCGGGCAGGATTAGTTCCACACCGGGATAGCCG
>NZ_JADYVR010000176.1:0-468 GCF_020193935.1 Bradyrhizobium sp. NBAIM08
CCCCTATTGGGATCATCGCCGACGACTGATGGAGTGTAACTCTCGGACCGGAAAGTGGCATCTGACAGGGTAGGACGGTAACTCCTGCCGACGAGCTCGACGCCGGGTGATGCGGTGGGTCTCTCGTCCGCCGCAAGGCACCCAAGGCGGCTGTCACCCAGGGAAACGGCCCCGAAATTGCCGCCCTCCACCGAAACGTCCCTGGCGATGGGCCTGACCACGAGCGAAGACGCTATTGCACGCTATTGCATGCAACTATTCCGGTAGTAGTATCCCTGGGTCTCCAAATACCCCCATGGGGTAGCGCTGGGAGGGGTGGGTGTATGCGAACGCCTTGGGTGCCTCTGGTACGATATTCGGTACCGGAAGTTGGAGGTGCGAGATGTCGACGATGAGCGCAAGTGAGGCGCGCAAGAACCTGTTCCCACTCTTGGGCCAGGTGAACGAGGATCACGACGTGGTCCGGAT
>NZ_JADYVR010000177.1:0-468 GCF_020193935.1 Bradyrhizobium sp. NBAIM08
GGCCAGTACTGCCGGCAACGCAGCCTGCGGCCAGCGCCAGATGAGCGCGGCGTAGAGCGCGAGGAAACCGACAAGCGCAGCCCCATAGGGGTAGGCGAGCGCGAATGCCGCAACGACGATGAGCAGCGGCAACGACATCGCGCGGGAGACGAGCGAAGCGCCGGATTCGTCAGCTGCGGGGACGCGCTGCGAGCGGGATTGCGTGGTAGCAGTGGCTTTCGGCGAGCCGGCAACGGCAGGCGCCGCCCGCGGACTTTTCTGCGTAGCCCAGCGCCAGACGGCGGCGGCGACCACGTACGCAAGATACGCCGCACAGGCGGCGATCAGGATATTGGTGGGGTCGGGCTTGTGCTCGGGAGCGAACAGCTTTCCGGTTTCGACGACAAACGCGAGCGCCACCGCGAACGCAGCCGCAGCCCGCGGATGACCTTGCCGGGCGACTCTTGCCCCGGCGCACCACATCCAGTA
>NZ_JADYVR010000178.1:0-468 GCF_020193935.1 Bradyrhizobium sp. NBAIM08
GTTGAACGACGTGCCGAACCCGGCATAGATACTGCCCTCGGGGCGTGGCTTGACGATGACGCCGGCGCGTCCGCTGGTCATCGTGTCGACGCGATCGAACGTAGTGGCGACGCCGCCGACGGCAACAGCCGTGTAGTCGACGGCGAATCGATCCCAGCGCAATCCGCCGGTCAGCTCGAGGTGGTTGCCAATTTCGGCCGTGTCGAACGCGTAGGCCGCTGCGGAGTCGGCGCTGCCGTCGGTGCTGGCGCCGCTGCGGACGATGGGTCCTGGATACGCATCGAGCGGATTGGGATTGTAGAGATCCGCGGTTGGCGCCGTCGGGCCGGTGCGGGCGAAGTTCACCGAGCTTTCAGCGGTGACCTCGACGCCGGCGGTCACGGCATGCTTGATCGAGCCGGTATTGAACCGGCTGGTGAGATTGGTCTGGTTCGCCAGGATCTCGTCGGTCATGTCGCGCGATTGCAG
>NZ_JADYVR010000179.1:0-468 GCF_020193935.1 Bradyrhizobium sp. NBAIM08
CTTTAAGACTAGGGCATCAGCCAGAAGATCAGCTAAGCGCCAATGCGAGACTCACGAGTTCCGAAACAAGAACCAGCAGGCTCTGCGCGACAGCGGCTATGTGCCTCCATCGAAACGTTGCGGTCGTTGCGAAGTCAAGCCCAAGCTAGCCAACGATTACCTCTGTGAGGAATGTCGCCATGGCTAAAGCTACCTACAAAGAGATCCCTGCGTACCTACGAATGAGAACGGAATTCGACAGAAACAGCATGTTTGCCAGATGGGGAGGCGATACTTATGTTGTCTACTCATACCAAACAGTCATAGCTACATGGCGGAGGGCGACGGGGACTTTGCTAGATCATAGAAAGTATTCGGCTACGACAAGTCGCCACCAAGGTCTTTGTCGGGCGCATCTTCCCCCAGAGGAACCGCAGCTAGAGATAGATCACGAGGTCATCTATGTGGACCGCTAAGGAAGTCAAGGCT
>NZ_JADYVR010000018.1:0-104853 GCF_020193935.1 Bradyrhizobium sp. NBAIM08
GATCTGGCTGGGGCGGGAGGGATCGAACCTCCGAATGGCGGAATCAAAATCCGCTGCCTTACCGCTTGGCTACGCCCCAACAGACGACGAACGGAACGGGCAGAACCGGCACCCGCAGATTCCCGTCGGTCGCAGCCGGTCTATAGGGAGCGGCGCGGCATTTCAACCGCCTGGAGGGGCAAAAAGGGCCCGGCGGCCGACACTCTATGCTGGGCCCCGACGGCCCTGCCCGTTCCGGCCAGGCCATCCGGCGTCCCGGCAGTTGAGACCGCTCCCGTTTCATGGGAATACGGCGCCAATATCTGTTCTCGGGGAGTGAGCCATGACCTACCGCGCGCCGATTTCTGACATGCTGCTGTCGCTCAACCATGGCGCGGGCCTCAAGGCCGCCCTGGAGGCCGGCCATTACGGCGATTTCGACGCCGACCTCGCGGCCGCCGTGCTGGAGGAAGCCGGCAAGTTCGCATCCGACGTGCTGGCGCCCCTCAACAAGATCGGCGACGAGCACGGCATCAAGCTCGAGGATGGCAAGGTCACGACCGCGCCGGGCTGGCCTGACGCCTACAAGCGCTGGACCGAGGGCGGCTGGAACGCGGTGTCCGGCCCGGAAGATTTCGGCGGCCAGGGCCTGCCGCTCGCGATCAATGCCGCCTGCACAGAGATCTGGAGCGCGGCCAACGTCGCCTTCGGCCTCTGCCCGCTGCTGACGGCATCGGCGATCGAGGCGCTGGACGCGCATGGTAGCGACGAGCTGAAGACAATCTATCTCGAAAAGCTCGTCTCCGGCGAATGGACCGGAACGATGCAGCTGACCGAGCCGCAGGCCGGCTCAGACGTCGGCGCGCTGCGCACCCGCGCCGAAAAGCAGGCGGACGGCACCTATCGCATCAAGGGGACGAAGATCTTCATCACCTATGGCGAGCACGACATGACCGACAACATCGTGCATTTCGTGCTCGCGCGTCTGCCCGATGCGCCCGCCGGCACCAAGGGGATCTCGCTGTTCCTGGTGCCGAAGTTCATGGTCAACGCGGACGGCTCGCTGGGGCCGCGCAACGACATCTATGCGAGCGGCGTCGAGCACAAGCTCGGCATGCATGCCTCGCCGACCTGCACCATGACCATGGGCGATCATGGCGGCGCGATCGGCTTTTTGATCGGCGAAGAGAACCAGGGCATGCGCTGCATGTTCACGATGATGAACCAGGCCCGCCTCGGCGTCGGCCTGGAGGGCGTCGGCGTTGCCGACCGGGCCTACCAGCAGGCCCTGTCGTATGCGCAGGAGCGCCGCCAAGGCCGCGCGGTAGGCAAGAAAGGCGACGGCTCGGATGCGATCTTCGTGCATCCCGACGTCAAGCGCATGCTGATGCGGATGCGGGCGCAGACCGCGGCCGCGCGCACCATCTGCTATGCGACGGCGGTCGCGATCGACGTCTCGACGCGCGCCAAGGATCCGAAGGTGCGCGCTGAAGCGGCCGCGCGCGCGGCGCTGCTGACGCCAATGGCCAAGGCCTATTCCACCGATATTGGCAACGAGGTCGCCTATCTCGGCGTGCAGGTGCATGGCGGCATGGGCTTCATCGAGGAGACCGGCGCGGCCCAGCACTACCGCGATGCCCGCATCACCGCGATCTACGAGGGCACCAACGGCATCCAGGCGATCGATCTCGTCACGCGCAAGTTAGCTGCCAATGGCGGCGCGTCGGTGTGGGCGCTGCTCGACGAGCTCTCGGCGACCGTCAAGCAGGTGGAGGCCTCCAACGATCCGGCCTTCGGCACCACCGGCACCAAGCTGCGCGAGGCGCTGGAGGCGCTCACGCGCACCAGCAAATGGCTGCTGGAGCGCGTTGCCTCCGCGCCGAACGACGCGCTCGCGGGCGCGACGCCCTATCTGCAGCAATTCGGCGCGACGCTCGGCGGCTGCCTGCTCGCCTCCCAGGCGCTCGCCGCCAAGGCCGAAGGCCTTGGCGATGCGCCACGCTACGTCGCGCTGGCGCGCTTCTTCGCCGAGAACATCGCGGTGCAGGCCGGCGCACTCGAGCGCACCGTGACGGAGAGCGCGGAGTCGGTCGCCGCGGCGGATGTGGCGTTGCTGGGGTAAGGTGAGCGCCGCAAACGCGACATCGTAGCCCGGATGGAGCGTAGCGAAATCCGGGAAAGTCTCACCGCGGATACAGCGGTCCCGGATTGCGCTGCGCTCCATCCGGGCTACAAAGCTGCGACCTGAGCCCTTCTCCCCGGCCGCCACAGCACCACGCCCGCCGCGGCGAGATCGAGCACCACGCAGATCGCAAACGCCGTCGTGTAATTGCCCGTAACGCTCCGCACGAGACCGACGACACCGGGGCCGAAGGCGCTGACGATGCCGCTGATCGAGGTGCCCAAGCCCACCGCGGTCGCGAAGGCCGAAGCACCGATCTCCCGCTGGATGATCAAGGGCGGGAACGTGATCATGTTCCCCATCGAGAAGCCGTAGACGGCGCAGCAGGCCAGCAGCACGGTCAGGCTCGTGCTTTGCAGAGCCACGAACAGCGCAGCCGCCTGGCTCGTCATCGAAACCGCACAGGCGAGCCGGGCATCGAGCCGGTCGACGAACAGGCCGAGCGAGAGGCGCCCGACGATCGCCATCGCCGCCATGATCGTGACGGCAAGCCCTGCGTCGGAGCGGCCGATCAGCGGCTCGAGAAACGTCACCTGGTGGACGATGAAACCCATCTGCGCCAGCAGCGCGAACGCGATCGGCAGCACCATGGTCCAGAACGCCGCGTTGGCGAGCACCGCCTTGCGCGAGCGAACCGGCGCTGAGGAGCCGGAGGAACGTCCGCCGGCTGCAGGCGACATCCCTGCGGGCCATCCGATGAAGGTCACGACCGCCGGCAGCACCAGCACCATCATCGCGAGGGTCGCCGTCAGCATCGCAGACCGGAAGCCGATGCTGCCGGTCAGCGATAGCAACAGCGGAACGAGAATGATGCCGCCGCAAGTCGCGCCGTTGAAGGCAAGGCTGAGCGCGAGGCCGCGCCGCTGCTCGAACCAGGAATTCAGCACGGTCGCGATCACCACCGTGCCCATGCCGGTCCAGCCAACCGACATCAGCGCATAGGCGAGATAGAGCTGCCAGGGCGTCTGCACCAGCGCCAGCAGCACAGTCGAAGCGCCGAGCGCCGACAGGCCGCACAGGATCAGCGCGCGCAGCCCGATGCGCTCGAGCAGGTCATCGGTGAAGATGACGAGCACGGAGGTCAGGAGAAACGAGAAGGTGCTGGCCGCGGAGATCAGCGTGCCCGGCCAGCCGTGAGCGCGCTGCAACTCGGCGAGATAGACGCCTTGGCCGTAGAGGCCGAAGCCGAACATGAAGAAGGCCATCAGGAAGCACGCCAGCACGACCCGCCAGCCGCGATAATACGGTGAGGATTCGTCGATCCGGGGGGCGGCAATCATGAATCTGACGGTCTGTCTGAAGCGAACGGGGCCGGATCGTGCACCACAACCAGCGGTTTTTCAAATGAAACATTGTAGCTAATTGTTGCGGCACGTAGCGGACCTGGCATTCATCGAGCGGCATGGCTCGTGCGATGATGGGATTGTCGGGGGAACGACGCTGCGCGTGCCTCAAAAATGATGACAACAACCTTCGTGAAATCTTCGCGCCGAACGAATAGTCTAACTCCATGCGACATCTTCTCCGCCTGGCTTGCTTCGTCCTCGCTCTCACCGGCACCCTCCCTGCTGCGGCCCAGAGCGCAGCCCCCGTCGAGCTGCGCATTCTCGCGATCAATGATTTTCACGGCCATCTGCGGCCGCCGCCGGGCGGCATCCGCATCAACGACCCCGAGGACAAGTCCAAGAAGGTGACGGTGGTAGCCGGCGGCGCCGAGTACATGGCGACGCTGCTGAAGCAGCTGCGCGAAGGACACAAGAACGCCATCTTCGTCGCCGCTGGCGACCTGATCGGCGCGAGCCCGTTTCTGTCGGCGATGTTTCACGACGAGCCCTCGATTGAGGCGCTCTCGATGATGGGCCTTGCGATAAGCTCGGTCGGCAATCACGAATTCGACGAGGGCAACACCGAGCTTCTGCGCATGCAGAACGGCGGCTGTCATCCCGTCGACGGCTGCCAGGGGCCGCATCCCTTCACGGGCGCCAAATTCCGTTATCTCGCGGCCTCCACCGTCGAGACCGCGACCGGCAAGAGCGTGCTGCCGCCCTACGAGATCAGGGAGTTCGACGGCATCCCCGTCGGCTTCATCGGCCTGACGTTGAAGGAGACCGCCGGCATCGTCTCGCCAGCGGGCATCGCCGGGCTCGAATTCCGCGACGAGGCCGAGACGGTGAACGCGCTGGTGCCGCAGCTGAAGTCGCGCGGCGTCGAAGCGATCGTGGTGCTGATCCACCAGGGCGGCGAGCCCGCCGGCGACTACAATGAATGCCCTGCCATCACGGGACCGATCGTCGACATAGTCAGGAAGTTCGATCCTGCCGTCGACGTCGTCGTCAGCGGCCACACCCATCGCGCCTACATCTGCAATATCGACGGGCGGCTCGTCACTAGCGGCGACAAATACGGCACACTCGTCACCGCGATCGACCTCAAGCTCGATCCTGTGACTCGCGATATCGTCGCCGCCAAGGCCGAGAACGTCATCGTCGCCAATGCTTCGCTGGCCAGGGATCCCGAGCAGACCGCGTTGATCGACGCCTACGACAAGCTCTCCGCGCCGATCGCCAACCGGCCCGCCGGCTCAGTGACGCAGACATTGTCGCGCGTGCCGAACGAGGCCGGCGAAAGCGCGCTCGGCGATATCATCGCCGACGCGCAATTGCTCGCAACGCGCGATGCGAAGGATGGCAGCGCTGTCATCGCGCTCACCAATCCCGGCGGCATCCGCACCGACATCGTTCCAAAGGAGAACGGCGCGATCACGTTCGGCGACGTCTTCGCCAGCCAGCCGTTCCGCAATCGTCTTGTCACCATGACGCTGACGGGCAGCCAGCTCAAGGACTTGCTCGAGCAGCAATGGCTGGACCCGAAGCGGCCGCGGATTCTCCAGGTGTCGAACGGCTTCAGCTATACTTGGGATGCTTCAAAACCGTTCGGCGAGCGCGTCAGCCTCGAGAAGATGACGCTGGGCGGCAGGCCGATCGAGCCGGGAAGCGGCTACCGCGTCACGCTCAACGATTACCTCGCCGTCGGCGGAGACGGGTTTACCGTCGCCAAGCAGGGCACCGCGCCACAATACGGCGGTTACGATGCGGACGCGCTGTTCGCGTTCTTCCGGGCGCACGGGCCGGTCGGTCCGCTGCCGCCCCGGCGCATCCTGCGGGTGAATTGATCCGGATCAAGCGGGCAGCCCTTTGCCATTCCCGGCCAAGCGCTTAGATTGGATTTTGCATTGCGTTTTGGCGCCGGATGCGCCAACGACGGCAAAAGCCCGTTTTCCGTGAGGCCGACCTGATGAGCACGCTTCTCCTTTCCCACAAGGCCTGCCTCGACCATGTCACGCCGCCGGGACACCCTGAGAGGCCGGATCGCCTGCGCGCGGTGGAGGAAGCGTTGTCGCATGAGCGCTTCCAGTTCCTGGCGCGCGAGGAGGCGCCTGAGGGCGATCTCGATCTCGTCACGCTCTGCCACAACGAGCATTATGTCACCGAGCTGCGCCACATCGCGCCCACCAGCGGTCAGGTCTACATCGACGGCGACACCTCGATGTCCCCCGGCACGTGGGAGGCGGTGATGCGCGGCGTCGGCGGCGCGGTTGCGGCGACCGAAGCGGTGATGGCCGGCGAGCATCGCAACGCCTTCGTCGCGGTCCGCCCGCCCGGACATCACGCCGAGATCGGCAAGCCGATGGGCTTCTGCTTCTTCGACAACGTCGCGATCGCCGCGCGCCACGCCCAGCGCAAATACGGCATCAAGCGCGCGGCCATCGTCGACTTCGACGTGCATCACGGCAACGGCACGCAGGACATCTTCTGGTCGGACCCGACCGTGATGTACTGCTCGACGCACCAGATGCCGCTGTTTCCGGGCACCGGCGCCAAAAGCGAGCGCGGCGATCACGACACCATCGTCAATGCGCCGCTCGCCTCCGAGGACGGCGGCCCGGAATTCCGCGTCGCGTTCGAGAATCTGATCCTGCCGCAGCTCGAGAAATTCAGCCCGGAGCTCTTGATCATCTCGGCCGGCTTCGACGCGCATTATCGCGATCCCCTGGCTTCGCTCAACCTGCGCGCGGAGGACTATGCCTGGGTGACGCGCAAGCTGATGGACCTCGCCGACAAGACCGCCGGCGGCCGCGTTGTTTCGGTGCTCGAGGGCGGCTATGACCTGCAGGGACTGAAAGAATCTGTTACGGCGCATGTCGGCGCCCTGATGGGCGCTTGACCCACCCGCCACATTACGCCCGTAAAACTCTGCTTTCTCAAAGGTGAAGCGAATCGGGCAATCGGAAACGGATATGGCCGAAAACACTCAAGTCGACGTCTCCAGGCTCACCTTCGAGCGCGCGATCGAGGAACTCGAAACGATCGTGAAGCGGCTCGAGGACGGCAAGGTGCCGCTCGAGGAATCCGTGACGATCTACGAGCGCGGCGAGGCCCTGAAGCGGCGCTGCGAGGAATTGTTGCGCCAGGCCGAGGCGCGCGTCGACAAGATCACCACCGATGCCAGCGGCCAGGCCACCGGCACGGCCCCGCTCGACGTCCAGTAATAAGAGTGCTCTCCCGCTCAGTCTTCTGCCCCCGCAGGGCGGCGCAAGACCGCGACGCAGGTCCGCGTAGAATGTGTTCGCGGTAAGCGTGGCCGCTGCGTCCTTATCGCAGTGCGCAGCTCCCGGCCGGCATGCGGTTCCCTGGCGGTGGATACGCCCCTGCCTTCGAATCGGGTCGTTGAGAGCTAGAAAAGCCCATACTCGGGCCAAAAAGCCTGCCAAGAACCGAGCAAGGCCGGAACCCCTTACCCCGCACCGAGGTTAACCACTTCTGGTCCGCGAGTTGCACCTGCATACCCCTAATCGGCCCAGCGGGTTGGCTTTGGCCTAAGCTTTGGTGTAAAGCTGCGCGGAGTGTGGCTTTTTGTAAGCCTTGCGTGGGCACCGATTACCGACGACAAGCGCTTCAAACTGCTAATGAAATTGGCTTGGGACGGACGAAGCCGATCTAAGTGACAGGGATCACAGAGACTGAACCGGAGCACACTTAAGCTTACCTAAGCTTGAAGGCGGGGCCTTGCCCCGTGCAGGTGGCTCCGACGGTTATAGGACTCGCGCTGCGCCGATATTGTGCAAACCCATCGCGCACCGGAATGACCTTCCGGTGCTGACAAATTGGAAATCGCCGTGAACGCATACAGTAAGACGCCGCTTCTCGACACCATCCGGACGCCGGAAGATCTGCGCAAGCTCAAGGTCGAGCAGGTTCGCCAGGTTGCCGACGAGCTGCGGCAGGAGACCATCGATGCCGTCTCGGTGACCGGCGGTCACTTCGGCGCGGGCCTCGGCGTGGTCGAGCTCACCACCGCGATCCATTACGTCTTCGATACGCCGCGCGACCGGCTGATCTGGGACGTCGGCCACCAGGCCTATCCGCACAAGATCCTCACCGGCCGGCGCGACCGCATCCGCACGCTGCGCACCGGCGGCGGCCTGTCCGGCTTCACCAAGCGCAGCGAGAGCGACTACGATCCGTTCGGCGCGGCGCATTCCTCGACCTCGATCTCCGCCGGCCTCGGCATGGCCGTGGCGCGCGACCTCTCCGGCGGCAAGAACAACGTTATCGCCGTGATCGGTGACGGCGCGATGTCGGCCGGCATGGCGTATGAGGCCATGAACAATGCGGGTGCGATGAACTCGCGCCTGATCGTCATTCTCAACGACAACGACATGTCGATCGCGCCGCCGGTCGGCGCCATGAGCGCCTATCTGTCGCGCCTCTATTCCGGCAAGACCTATCGCACGCTGCGCGATGCGGCCAAGCAGATCAACAAGCGCCTGCCAAAGATCCTCGCCAACCGCGCCAATCGCGTCGAGGAATATTCCCGCGGCTTCATGATGGACGGCGGCACGCTGTTCGAGGAGCTCGGCTTCTACTATGTCGGCCCGATCGACGGCCACAACCTCGACCATCTCCTGCCCGTGCTGAAGAACGTCCGCGACATGGAGACCGGTCCGATCCTGGTCCACGTCGTGACGCAGAAGGGCAAGGGCTACGGCCCGGCGGAAGCCTCCGCCGACAAGTATCACGCCGTCGTCAAGTTCGACGTCGCGACCGGCACGCAGGCCAAGGCCAAGCCGAACGCGCCGGCTTATCAGAACGTGTTCGGCCAGAGCCTCGTCAAGGAAGCCCAGAAGGACGACAAGATCGTCGCCATCACCGCGGCGATGCCCTCGGGCACCGGCGTCGACATCTTCAACAAGGCCTTCCCCGACCGCACCTTCGACGTCGGCATCGCCGAGCAGCACGCGGTGACCTTTGCCGCGGGCCTTGCGACCGAAGGCTACAAGCCGTTCTGCGCGATCTACTCGACCTTCCTGCAGCGCGGCTACGACCAGATCGTCCACGACGTCGCGATCCAGAGCCTGCCCGTCCGCTTCGCCATCGATCGCGCCGGCCTCGTCGGCGCCGACGGTGCGACCCATGCCGGCTCGTTCGACAACGCCTATCTCGGCTGCCTGCCTAACATGGTGATCATGGCGGCGGCGGATGAAGCCGAGCTGGTGCACATGGTGGCGACCCAGGTTGCGATCGACGACCGTCCGAGCTCGCTGCGCTATCCGCGCGGCGAAGGCCGCGGCATCGAGATGCCCGAGGTCGGCATTCCGCTCGAGATCGGCAAGGGTCGCATGATCCGCCAGGGCAGCAAGATCGCCCTGCTCTCCTTCGGCACCCGCCTCGCCGAATGCGAGAAGGCGGCCGACGAGCTCGCCGCCCACGGCCTGTCGACCACGATCGCCGATGCGCGCTTCATGAAGCCGCTCGACACCGAGCTGGTGCTCAAGCTCGCGCGCGACCACGAGATCCTGATCACGATCGAGGAAGGCTCGATCGGCGGTTTCGGCTCGCATGTCGCGCAGTTCCTGACCGACCAGGGCGTGCTCGACAGCGGCATGGTCAAGTTCCGCTCGATGGTGCTGCCCGACGTGTTTCAGGATCACGACACCCCGGCCGCCATGTACGCCCGCGCCGGCCTCGACGCCAAGGGCATCGTGGCCAAGGTGTTCGAGGCGCTCGGCAAGGATGTGAAGACTGAGACGGTCAAGCTGGCTTGATTGTCGCGGCAGACGCTGAACCCCACCTCTCCCGTAGGGAGAGGTCGGATTGCTCCTGGCGATGCGAAGCATCGTCCAGTGCAATCCGGGTGAGGGGCTCAGATCCCACGTGAGAACGTAACCCCTCACCCGCGCCTTTGGCGCGACCTCTCCCCTTGGGAGAGGTTTTGCACCGCCAACGTCGCGGCAACTCCGATGCCTTCTCAATCGGTCGTGCGATGAAAATCTATCTGGCAGGCCCCGACGTGTTCCTGCCGGATGCCGTCGAGATCGGCCGGCGCAAGGTCGAAATCTGCGCCGCGCACGGGCTTACCGGGCTCTACCCCCTCGACAACGCGATCGACCTCACCGCGCGCGACGCTTCGCGGCAGATTTTCTGCGGCAACGAGGCGATGATGGACGCGGCCGATGCCATCATCGCCAACCTCACGCCGTTCCGCGGCGCCGGCGCCGATCCCGGCACCGTCTACGAGCTCGGCTACATGGCCGGCCGCCGCAAATTCTGCCTGGCTTATTCCAACGATGGCGCCGCCTATGCCGACCGCCTCAGTCGCTTCATGGACGTCGTGTCCGAGGATGGTCGGCTGGTCGATGCCCAGGGGCTGGCGGTCGAAGATTTCGGCCTCGTCGACAACCTCATGATGATCCATGCGCTGGAGCTGCACGGCTGCCCGCTGGTGACGCCGGCCACTATGCCGACCGACGTCTGGCACGATCTCACCGCGTTCGAGACTTGCGTCCGGATGGCGGCCGCGCGATTGATCGCTACATAAGCTTTTTAGTCGTCCGTCGGAGATCCGATGCCCCCTGCCCGCAAGCGCGCGGATGTATTGCTGGTCGAGCGCGGCCTGTTCGAGAGCCGGGCGCGGGCCCGCGCGGCGATCGAGGCCGGCCTCGTCACGGCCGACGACAAGCAGGTCGCAAAGCCGTCGGAGACGATTGCCGAGGACGCGGTGATCCAGGCCGAGCCGGCGCACCCTTACGTCTCCCGCGGCGGCGTCAAGCTCGCCGGGGCGCTGGAGCGGTACCCGATCGAGATCGAGGACCATGTCTGCCTCGACGTCGGCGCCTCCACCGGCGGCTTCACCGAGGTGCTGCTGGCGAACGGCGCGAGCCTGGTGTTCGCCATCGATGTCGGCACAAGCCAGCTGCATCCCTCGCTGCGCGATCATCCCAAGATCGTGTCGATGGAGGAGACCGACATCCGCAGCTATGAGGGCAAGCGCCTGCCGGCGCGGCCCGATGTCGTCGTCATCGACGTCAGCTTCATCTCGCTGAAATCAGTGCTGCCGGTAGCTCTGTCGCTGGCAGCCGCACCGATGAGCCTGCTGGCGCTGATCAAGCCGCAATTCGAGGCTGACAGGAAGCACAACAAGAAGGGCATCATCCGCGATGCCGCCGTGCACCGGGAGATCTGCGACGACATCGCAGCCTTCGCGGCTTCGCTCGGCTGCACCGAGATCGACATATTCCCCTCGCCGATCACGGGCGGCGACGGCAATATCGAATTCTTCCTGGGCGCGCGCCGTGGTTGAGCGCATCAAGATCGATCATGTCGGCCATCGCGGCGACGGCGTCTGCCTCGACGCCGGCGAAGCAATCTATGTGCCCTATACGCTCGGCGGCGAGACCGTCGAGGTCGATCACGTCGCAGGCCATCATCCCGACCGGCGCAAGCTGCTGGCGGTGGAGGTCGCAAGCCCGGAACGCGTCGAACCATTCTGTCCGCATTTCGGCGTGTGTGGCGGCTGCGCGATCCAGCATTGGGCGAACGAGCCGTATCGGGCCTGGAAGCGCAACATGGTGATCGAAACGCTGGCGCAGGCCGGCATCGATTGCGAGGTGGCGCCGCTGGTCGACGCCCACGGCGCCGGGCGTCGACGCATCACGCTGCACGGCCGGTTCGGCACGCACGATATCCTCAAGGTCGGCTTTTCGGCTGCGAGCTCGCACGACGTCATCCCGATCCATCGTTGTCCGATCCTCGATCCCGCGCTCGAGGGCGCACTCGATGCCGCCTGGGCACTCGCCGAGCCGCTGACGTCCAAGATGCCGGTGACCAAGCCATTGGACATCCAGGTCACCGCGACCGCCAACGGGCTCGATGTCGACGTGCGCGGCTCGGGCCCGCTGCCGACGGCGCTGGTCACGGCGCTGTCGCGAGTCGCCGAACAGCACCGTCTGGCGCGGCTGACCCGGCATGGCGAGCTGGTGCTGCAACGCCTGCCGCCGACGGTGAGGATGGGCCGCGCCGAGGTGACGCTGCCGCCGGGCTCGTTCCTGCAGGCGACGGTGGCGGGCGAAGAGACGCTTGCGGCACTCGTCGCAGAGCGCATCGGCAAGGCCAAGGAGGTGCTCGACCTCTTCTGCGGCGTCGGCCCGTTTGCGCTCAGGCTCGCGGAGAAGGCGCGCGTCACCGCCTATGACAACGACGCCGGCGCCATCGCGGCGCTGGCGAAAGCTGCGCGAACACCTGGCCTGAAGCCGATCAAGTGCGAGCCCCGCGATCTGTTCCGCCGCCCGCTGGTGCCGCAGGAGCTGCGGGACTTCGACGCCGTGGTATTCGACCCGCCGCGCCAGGGCGCGCAGGCGCAGGCTCTGAAGCTTGCGGCGAGCAAGGTGCCGATCGTGATCGCCGTGTCCTGCAACGCCGCGACCTTTGCCCGCGACGCACGGCTCCTGATCGACGGCGGCTACCGGCTGGAGTCCGTGGTGCCGGTCGACCAGTTCCGCCACACGCCGCATGTCGAGCTGGTGGCGCGGTTCAGCCGCTGACACGGGCTACGCCGAAACCTCGAATTGCGGCTGCCATCGCAAGAGGTAGGACTGCAGCGAGCGCACTGCGATCGCCAGCAGGATGCCGACGAACATCATGACGAAGATGGCCACCATCATCTCGCTGGCATTGGCCCGCGCCTCGGCTTCGATGATGAGCTTGCCGAGACCGCGTTCGGCGCCGATGAACTCGCCGACGATGACGCCGATCAGCGCGAAAGAAACGGCCGGCAGGAGCGAGGCAAACACCCAGGCGAGCGCGGACGGGATCACGACCGTGCGCAGCACCGTGAATTCGCTGGCGCCGAGCAGGCGGGCGGCAGCGATCTGGTCACGGTCGACCGCACGCGTTCCTTCGAAGGTGTTGAAAAACACCACGAAGAACACGACGAGCCAGGCGGTCGCGATCTTAGAGAGGTCACCGAGACCGAAAATCAGGATGACGAGCGGGACCAGCGCAATGCGCGGTATGGAGTTGAGCGCCACGATGTAGGGGCTGAACACGCGAGAGAGGAAATCGGAACGGCCGAGCACCAGGCCGGCCGCGATCCCGCTCGCCGAGCCGAACAGAAAGCCCCACCAGGTGTTCTTCAACGTGACGAGTGTGGCAAGCCATAGATTGTTGTCGCTGCCCTTGATACAGGCGGTAAAGCCGGTCGCGTCTGCGAAGCAGCCAAGCCGCAAGAAACTCTGCCAGATCAGCGACGGCTTGGCGACGAAATAGGGATCGAGGATTTTCGGCACGTAGGCCTTCGGCAGCAGCGTCTTGCTCCATTCGAAGCCCCATTGCCAGACGACGAGAACCACTGCGAGAATGGCCAATTGCCAGAACAGGATGACGGTGCGGCTGTTGGACATGATCAGTCGGCCCTGGTGCGGCGGAATTCTTCGCCGAGGGAATGCCAGATGTGGGAATAGAGCCGGGCGAACTCGGCCGTCTCGCGCACGGCCACGGGATCGCGCGGACGCGGAATGGCGACGTCGAAGTCTTCCTTGAGACGCCCGGGGCGCGCCGAGAGCAGGATGATGCGGCTCGCCAGCGTCAAGGCTTCGCCGAGATCGTGCGTCACGAACAGAACGGTCTGCCGCTCGCGTTCCCAGATCTCCAGCAGCGTCTTGTGCATCTCGAGCTTGGTGTGGGTGTCGAGCGCGCCGAACGGCTCGTCCATCAGCAGGATCTCGGGCTCCAGGATCAGCGTGCGCATTAAGGCGACACGCTGGCGCATGCCGCCGGACAGCATGCGCGGGAAGCTCTGCGCAAAGCCTGCAAGGCCGGCCTTCTCGATGGCGGTGGCAACGCGCGCGGCGCGCTCGCTTTTTGGCACTCCCGCGATCTCCAGCCCATAGCCGATGTTCTGCTCCACGGTCCGCCACGGAAACAGCGTATCGCGCTGGAAGACATAGCCGACCCTGGGGTTGACCTCGCCGGTCTCGACCGTGTCCTGGTCGATCAGGATGCGTCCGCCGGAGCGCGGCAACAGCCCCGCGACCATATTGAGAATGGTGCTTTTGCCGCAGCCGGATGGACCGAGCAGCGCGACGAACTCGCCCTGCTTGACCTCGAAGGAAACGTCATCCACCGCCACGAACTCGCGTCCGGACGCGTTGAAGCGCTTGGCAAGACCCTGTACGGCGATGCGCGTGCGCGCAGCCGCTGCTCGATCCTCGTCGCGCGCGAGCGCGAGGCTCTGGCTTGGCGCGGCGATCATTTGTATTTCGCCCTGGCCGCCTGAAGGAAGCTCATGTCGACCGCATCCTCGTACCTGGTCTCGGGAATGTCCGTGCCCTTGCGGTACCAGGGCTTGGCGCCGCGCTCGAACGACGCCTTGTCGATGACGCCGTCATAGGCCCAGGTCGACTTGTCGAAGCCGAGCTCGGCGCTGACCGCATCGGGATCTATCCCTGAAAAATACTTCGGCGTGACCAGCGCCTGCACCTCCGCGAGCGGCGTCGCCTTCACAAAAGCCATCGCCCGGTAGATCGCGTTGACGTAGGCCTGCACCATCGCCTTGTCCTGCTGGACCGTGTCCTGGAGCGTATAGATCACCAGCACGGGCAACGTCCCGCCGAAATCCTTCTCGAACACGCCAGGCTTCGACGTGTCGTAGATCGTCCGGCCAAAACCCTTCTTCTCGACCTCGACGATCCAGCTCGGCGGCGCCACGATGGCGTCGAACTGCTTGGTCTGCAGCGATGGGAACATCGTGTTGGGCCCGCCGCCCGCAACCCAGTTCACCTTGTTGCCGAGCCCACGCGCTTCGAACACATAGGTGCCGTACACCCAGGTGCCTGACCCGATGGCGGTCGCGGCAACGATCGGCTTGGCGTCGTCGGGGCGCTTGTAATCCGCGAGCTTCTCGACCGAATTGATGCCGCTCTCGTAGAGGTCCTGCCGGACCACGATGTTGGCGTAGGAGCATACCATCTCGGTCGCGAGCAGCATCTTGCAGGGCTTGCCGCGCGCACCGAGCTGGAGCGGATGGCTGGCATCGCCATGCGCGAACAGCGCCTGCCCCGCCGCCAATGTCTGCCGGCCGAACGTACCGGCATTGCCGGTAACGAGCTTGGAATCGAGTCCTTCGTCCTTGAAGTACCCCTTCAGCTCCGCGATCATGCCGACGGCGTAAACCGGCGACACCGGCCCGAAAGCGAGCGAGACCTGCTTGGCCTCCGCACGCAATGGCCCCGGCAGCAGTGACGCGCCGGCCCATGCAGACCCCGCGAACAGCGCCTGGCGTCTCGAAATGCTCATGTGATCCTCCTCCCTTGGTTATTGTTCAATCGCGCGGTCCGTCAGGACGGCGGGACCTTGATTGTCCCTGCTTGTCGCAGCTGTTCGATCTCATCCGGCGACATCCCGATCTCGCGCAGGATCTCGCCGCTGTGCTCGCCGATACCGGGTGGATCGTAGCGGTTGGACAGCCGCTTTCCGTCCATGGCAATCGGCAACAGCGGTGTCTTGACCTCATTACCGTCAGGCAAACGGATGTCGGTCAGGCCGCCGGATTGGTTGAGATGCGGATCATCGAAGAGATCGCCGGGCTTGTTCACCGGTGCGTAGGGCAGATCGAGCTGCTCGAGCCGCGCGGCGAGATCGGCCTTGTCCCATTGCTTGAAGATATTCGCGATTTCCGGGATCAACCAGCCGCGATGATCGACCCGGCCATTGCTGGTCGCAAAGCGTGGATCGGAGAGCCAGGCTTCGCGATCGAAGGCGCGACAGAACGCTTCCCATTGCTCTTCACCGACGATGGTGACGAACAGTTTTGAGCCATCCCTGGTGTCGAAGAGGTCGTAGACGGGCCACGGGCTGTCCTTGATCGAATAGGGGATCGATGGCTGCCCGCTGACCACCTCGCACATCATCGCCTGGGCCATCAGGAACACGTTGTTCTCATACAGCGCACTCTGGATGTAGCGGCCCCGGCCGGTACGCTGCCGCTCGGCGAGCGCGGCCTGGATCGCGATCACACCGAACATGCCGCCCATGACGTCATTGACCGAGGCGCCGGCGCGCATCGGCCTGTCGGGCAAACCGGTCATGTAGGCGAGGCCGCCCATCATCTGCACGACTTCGTCGAGCGCCAGGCGGTTCTCGTAAGGACCAGGCAGATAGCCCTTGAGCGAGCAATAGATCAGGCGCGGCGCGAAAGCCGCGACGCTCTCGTAGTCGAGACCAATCCGCTTCAACAGGCCCGGCCGGAAGTTCTCGATCAGCACGTCGCTGTGCTCGATCAGTCTGCGTGCGATGTGCTGGCCCTGTGCTGTCGACGTGTCCAGAGCGATGCTGCGCTTGTTGCGGCTGTAGGTCGCAAAGAAGCCGGCGGCAGGTCCCTTGAAGGCGCGGGTACGGTCACCTTTGGGCGGCTCGACCTTGATCACGTCGGCACCGAGATCGGCCAGGATCAAGCCGCAGCTCGGCCCCATCACCATCTGGCTGAACTCGATGACCCGAAGGCCCGCCAACGGACGAAGCTCAGATCCCGTCTCACGCACAGCCATGGTCATGCCGCGCTCCGCAGGAGCTTGGGAATTCCGGCCTCGTGCAGATGCCCGGTCAGATGGTCTGCGGGGATGTGGCGGGCGAGAATCTCGCGGGTCTGCATCAGGCGGTCGAGGTCGATGCCGGTGGAGAGCCCCATGCGCTCCAGCATGAACACCAGATCCTCGGTGACGATGTTGCCGCGTGCGCCCGGAGCGAAGGGACATCCGCCGAGGCCGGATACGGCGGCATCGAAACGGCGAATGCCCGCTTCAAGGCCGGCGACGGCATTGGCCAGGCCGGCGCCGAGCGTATCGTGCAGATGCAGCCGCAGCGTCATTTGCGACCCGAGCTCGCGCTGCACCGCCCCGACGATCTGCCGGATCGATTTCGGCGTCGCATAACCGACGGTGTCGGCAAGCCCGATCTCGTCGGCACGCGCTTCGGCAAAAGCGCGCGCAACCCGGCACACCGCCGCTTCGCTCACCTCCCCTTCCAGCGAGCAGCCGAAGGAGGTGGAGATCGCCCCCATCAAGCGCGGCCGCTGCCCCAACGGCTGGGCGTCGATCGCAGCGCGGACTGCGCGAAACCCCTCGACCTGCTCGTCGACCGAGCGGCGCACGTTTGCGCGGTTGTGCGTCTCGCTGGCCGAGATGACGAAATAGACGGCGTCGACGCCGGCGCCGATGGCGCGCTCGGCGCCCTTCGGGTTCGGCACCAGCGCACCGATGAGAGTCGATTTGTGCATGAGCGCATGCGCCATCACCGCATCAACGTCGGCGAATTGCGGCACGACCTTCGGCGGGACGAACGACCCGGCATCGATCTCGCGTATGCCCGCGGCGGCGATCATGTCGATCAACGCGCATTTGGCCTCGGTCGGAACGAAGATGTCCAGGTTCTGAAGACCATCGCGGGGCGCGACCTCGCAAATGTGGACATCGGGCTCGCGGGCCATGTGGGTCTCCCTGGGGACGATTGTATATTGTTGCATAAAAGAACAATCCATGAGACAGTCTGTCAAGCCCTAAAACTTGCGTGCACTGCAATGAGCGCCACCGACAGTTCCCGACCGCGCAGCGACAAGAACGGTTCCGAGCGGGCCGAGCAGCTCGCCGGCCTGATCATGGCGCTAGCCCGCCGCGAAGGCATGAAGGCCGGAGACCGCTTGGTCGAACAAAGGCTTGCGGATGCGCTGGATCTTTCACGCGCGCCGATCCGGCTCGGCCTGAAGGCCCTGGAAGCGGCGGGGCTGGCGCGCGGCGAGCCGCATCGCGGCTTCGTGCTGGCGAAGAATCCGACCAGCGGCGCCGCCCAACCGGCGCTCGCGGCCGTCAGGCGCGGCGAGCAGGTTTATACGGCCATCGCAGGGGACGTGCTCGCGAGCCGACTCCCAGCCGACGTCACGGAGGCGGAGCTCTTGCGCCGCTATGATCTGAGCCGCGCGGAGTTGCAGCGGCTGCTGGACCGTATCGCCGCCGAGGGCTGGATCGCACGCCTGCCCGGCTATGGCTGGCGTTTCGCGGAGACGGTCTCGAGCCCCGAAGCGCAGGCGCAGGCCAAGGCGTTTCGCGCGGTGATCGAGCCGGCGGCGATCGCACAGCCCGGCTTTGCACTGCCCCAGGAGGTGATCACACGCCTGCGTGAGCGCCAACAGCGGGTCTTCGACGGCGAAATCGAGAAGATGACGATTGGCGAGATCTTTCACTCCGGCTGCGAATTCCACGAGGAGATCATCCGCGGAACAGGCAATCCATTCTTCCTCGAAGCGCTCAAGCGCGTGAACTCGATCAGGCGCCTGTTCGCCTATCGCAGCTTCGCCGATCGTGACGGCATGAGGCGGCACGTGCGCGAGCATCTGCGCCTGCTCGACGTTCTGGAAGCGCGGCGCTACAGCGAAGCCGCCGACCTGATGGCCCGGCACCTGCAGCGTCCGCTGGTCGCCGGCGTATCGTGATCCTGCCGACCTTGATTCCGGTCAATCTTCTCGGCGCCGCCTGGCGCTAAGAATGCCTCATCATGGGGTGTGGAGCGGAAGTCCGTGGCCAACCGGCGACAATTCATCACGACCGCGCTCGGGCTTTCTGCGGCAGCGATCGGCAGCCCTTCCGCCGCGCTGGCGGCGATGACCTATGACGAGGCCATCAACGCGTCACGGGCTCCGCTGCGAGCAGCGCCCAGGGATCGCGAGCTCGTCCGGTTTGCGACGCTTGCGGCCAACAGCCACAACACCCAGCCGTGGATCTTCGCCGTCCGCGGCAATGTCATCACGATTGCGCCTGACGTCGCGCGGCGCTGTCCGGCCGTCGATCCCGACGATCATCATCTCTTCGTCAGTCTCGGCTGTGCCGCCGAAAACCTCATCCTCGCCGCGGCCACGCTGGGCTGGCGCGCCGATCCGGTCGTCGACGGCGATCGCATCGTGATCACGCTCGACGAGGCCGCTCCTGCCGCATCGGCCCTGGCCGATGCAATTCCCGTCAGACAATGCACCCGCGCGGCCTTCGCCGGCAAGCCTGCCGCGCCCGAGATCCTGCGCCAGCTCGAGAACGCCTGCCGGCAACCCGGCGTCGCTGCGATCCTGATCACCGAGCGTGCCGGGATGGCTGAGGTCACCGACTATGTGCTCGAAGGCAATTCGGCGCAGATGCGCGACAAGGCCTTCATGCGCGAGCTCGTCGACTGGATCCGCTTCAACGAGGCAGAGGCGGTCGCGACGATGGACGGGTTGTTCGCGCCCGCATCGGGAAATCCTGCGCTGCCGTCCTGGATAGCCCGGCCGCTTCTGAAGCTGTTCTTCACCGAGAGCGGAGAAAACAAGAAATACCGCGAGCAGCTCG
This sequence comes from Bradyrhizobium sp. NBAIM08, assembly GCF_020193935.1. Classification (NCBI taxonomy): domain Bacteria; kingdom Pseudomonadati; phylum Pseudomonadota; class Alphaproteobacteria; order Hyphomicrobiales; family Nitrobacteraceae; genus Bradyrhizobium; species Bradyrhizobium sp. NBAIM08. The sequence goes on from NZ_JADYVR010000018.1 coordinate 18,864, forward strand.
ACAGCTCGGCCGGTGTCGTCGTGCTTGCTGCCGATCGCAGCGACACCTCGCACTGGATCGCGGTCGGCCGCGCCTGCCAGCGCTTCGGCTTGCAGGCGACAGCGCTGGGACTGAAATATTCCTTCGTCAACCAGCCGGTCGAGGTCGCGGCACTGAGGCAGCAATTCGCGACCCGGCTCGGCCTCGGCGTACGACGCCCCGACATCGTGATGCGCTTCGGCACCGGCCCAAGCCTGCCGCAATCGCTGCGGCGTCCGCCGGAGCTGGTGATGCGATCGTAAAGCGCTGGCGCATGATCTTTCCGGAAAACCGCTTCGCACTTTGCGCTAACGCGGCCCTTCGGGTCCGGATCAAGCTTTAGCGTCGCAGGCCGCTCAGCGCCGGCGATTCGCCGGGCAGCATGTTCGATCTGATGTCGCTGTCCATGCGGCCCGAATCCTGCTGGGCGTAGCCGACACCGAACGACAGGCTGAGATTTGAGGTCGGCTTGAATTCGACACCCGCAAACCCGCCATAACCGGGCCCGGCGCTGGAGGTGAGCGGCGCCAATGAGCTGCCGATGCCGTTGCCGTATTTCAGCGTGTCGAAGCCGGCAAAGAAGGTGACGGGCATGCCGCCGGCGGTCTTCATCTGATAGCCGAATTGCGTGCTGTCATAAGAGAGCGCGCTGAAATTGCCGAGCGAGCCCGCCTGGTTGAAGCCGCTCAATCCGAGATTGCCGCGTTCGCGACCGATGAAGAAGCCGTTCGCAGAGCTCGTACGCCAATCGGCCTCTCCGGCGTTGAAGCCCGCAAAGTTGCCATAGCTGTCGGAGCTCAGGCCGGCAGCGCCGCCAAGGCCGAAAGGCCCGCCGGGAATCCAATATCGCAGCGGCGCCACTTGCGCGTGAACCGGCGCTCCGCCGAGGCAGAACACGGCGAGAGCCGCAAGAGCGCATGAGCGTGCAAGGTCGAACATTCTGGCTACCGTCTGAAACACTGCAAAACTATACTCCTCGACCATCCTCAATGCCAGCGGAGTGACCGCGCCGGCCCTCGCGGCCGCAGGTCTTTCGGGGAACCGCACCTGATGCCGGACGATCCGCTGCTCACCCGCCTGACATCCGTTGTTGCCGATGTACCTGGCGTTCAAGCTGTCGTACTCGGCGGCTCTCGCGCGCGGGGCCGCGCGCATGCGGCCTCGGACTACGATATCGGACTCTATTTCAAGTCAGCGCTGGACATCGGACGGTTGCTGGCCGCCGCGAAGACGATCGCGGACGATCCCGCCGCCACGACGGTGACGCCCGTCGGAGAATGGGGGCCCTGGATCGTCGGCGGCGCCTGGCTTTCGGTGGGAGGCTGCAAGGTCGACCTGCTCTATCGCGACGCCGACGCGGTCGAGGCCGTCATGGAATCCTGCGGCGCCGGCGTGGTCACCATGGACTACCAACCCGGCCATCCACATGGCTTCTGCTCGGCGATCTGGATGGGCGAGATCGCATATTGTCAGCCGCTGCACGATCCGACCGGCCTGATTGCCCGGCTCAAGTCGATCGCGCTTCCCTATCCGGAGCCACTGCGCAGCGCCCTGATCCGGCGCTTCCAATGGGAAGTCCTGTTCAGCATCGAAAATGCCGAGCTCGCGGCCGCACGCAACGAAAGGACCCATGTCGCGGGCTGCCTCTACAGATCGCTCGCCTGCGTCGCGCAGGTTCTGTTCGCACTGAACGAGCGCTATCTGATCAACGAGAAGGGGGCGCTGCAGGAGGCAGCCAGCTTGCCGCTGACGATTCCGCACCTGGTGGAGCAGTCCGACCGGATCTGGCAACTCGTCGCCGACGGCGGCTTCGCACAGGCCTGCGCAGTGCTGCGGCAGGTCGACCGAGAATTGAAGGCGCTGGCTCACTCCGGCGGAACAGCGCCGTAAAGGGTTATGCGGTCTTGTCGACCGAAGACGACGAATCCGCCGGCGGATATTTCGTCACCGGCACCATGAAGGATTTGGTGCCGACCTGGTAGATGATCTTGCCGTTCTGCCCGTCGTCGCTTGCGATCTGCGTCTGTCCGAACATGATGACGTTCTTGTAGACGAAGCCGGTGCCCTTGCGGGTGACGCCGTCGGTGGTGACGCTGACCTCGGCCTCCTTGCCATTGACGGACAGCACCTTGAAGCTCGCGCTCTTGCCGTTCTCGCTGGAATAGCCGCCCCAGCTTCCCATCAGGCGGCTGTCGGACGCGGGCGGGTCCTGCTTTTGCAGATTTGCGGTTTGCTTGCCGACGCCCCCGAACGAGAACAGCATCACCATGTTCTTGCCGTCCTTGGTGCCGACCGTGACCCCGCCGAAGGTGATGAGCGTGCCCTGAACCTCGCCGAAGCCGCGCTCGGTGCGTCCGTTGTGGGTGTACTCGACCTGCGCCCGGGCGCCGCGGATGTTGACGACCTTGAAGCCGACGGGCTGGTTGTTGCCGACCCAATTGCCCTTCCAGTCACCGAGCAGAGCGCTCTGGCGATACAGCCGCTCGTTGGCGGGCGAAATCTGGCTGGTGCTCGATGTGACGATGGCCATTGGATTGCTCGGACGGGCCTCACAAACCCGCTTTCGCTGGCTTGGGCAGGTCAGGATGCCGGCGGGAACGAACAGTAACGATGCGATTAGGGCCACGCCCCCGTTAACGAGCCGTTAAGCGCGCGCGTCGGCCGGGCGGGCAAAAGGTCTCAGCCGGAACTGGCGGGCGTGATGCCGCCGGAAAAAACCGCCCCCTCACCGCCCCCAGCGATCGGACCAGATCTTCTCGCCGATGAGGCAATTGACGCGCGGCTCCTTGTCGGCAACCGGCATCACGGGCCGCTCCGGGGTGCGGCCGGCGATTTCCATCAGCAGCTTGGTGCGGATCGCTTCCTTGAACTTGTCGCGCTCCTTGATCGTGATGACGAAGGACCCCGGCCCTCCGATGACGCAGTCCTCGTAATAAAGATCGAGATTGTCGATATCCATGGTCGAATAGGACGGCTCCTTGACCATGATCGGCAGGCCGTTGATGACGATGCCTTTCTCCAGCGCGGCGTCACGCGCCATCGTGACCGGGCCGCCATTGTTGTTCGGACCGTCGCCGGAAATGTCGATGACGCGGCGCAGGCCGCGATAGGGATCCTCGTCGAACAGCGGCATCGCGAAGTTGATCGCGCCTGATATCGAGGTGCGCGAAGCGCGCCGGATCGGCGTCTTCATGATCTCGGCGGCAACCGCGTCCGCCGTCTCCGGACCATCGATCAGCCGCCAGGGAATGATGATCTTCTGGTCGCTGGAGGCGGCCCACTCGAAATAGGTCACTGCGATGCGGCCGTTCGGGCCGAGCTTCAGCGCCTGCAGGAACTCCTTCGACTGGATCGCCTGTGCATAGCCCTCGCGCTGGATCGCGAGCTCGTCCATGTCCATCGAGTAGGACACGTCGACCGCGAGGATCAGCTCGACATCGACGCTCTGCGCGTCCTTGTCGGCCGCAAGCCGCTGCGGTTGAGTTCTGGGCGATTCGAATTTGGGTCCTGGTGCCGCGATGCCCGCGACGTCCCCTCCGGCGAACATGCCGGCCACCAGCACAGCCCCGATCGAGAACAGCAAACGCATCGCAGTCTCCCGTCGTATGACGCGATGGTGACATGCAATCGGCTTGCCGCAAAGGCCGAAGATCGCTTGTGCTTCACATTCGAGTTAGGAATTCACACGTTACGCAAGTCTGCCGCCATGTTGCCGCGCTTGCGTCGGGAACAGGGGCGATCTCAAGAGCCGTCGTTCCGGGACTCGCGAAGCGAGGGCCCGGAATCCAGCTGCCGGCGGAGGCACGCGACCCCGCCCACTTGTCCGGCACGATTTCCATGCTAGGTTGGTCGCACAGATGGGGATGGAGTCCCCCGACAACCGCCCGGCGGTCGATGACCTCATGGGCTGATGACTCCTGCTCGAGGAGAGGCAATCTTGGGCCTCTGCCTTTGGCGGGAGCATGGACACACCCGCCGATGGCGGGTTTTTTGTTGCCTGCTGGCGGCCGGCAGGCGAATGCGAGGGGACGACGAAGACGTGACGACACCGAATGCCGTACGTACCACGCTGCCCAGAGGGATCTGGGTGCTCGGCTTTGTCTCGATGTTCATGGACATCTCCTCCGAGATGATCCACGCGCTGCTGCCGGTCTATCTCGTCACCGTGCTCGGCGCCTCCACCCTCACCGTCGGCTTCATCGAGGGCATTGCCGAGGCGACCGCCTCGATCACCAAGATCTTCTCCGGTGCGCTGTCGGACTGGCTCGGCCGCCGCAAGCTGCTCGCCGCGCTCGGCTATGGGCTGGCCGCCTTCACCAAGCCGCTGTTCCCGCTCGCGCCCAGCGTCGGATGGCTGGTGGCGGCGCGCTTCATCGATCGCGTCGGCAAGGGGATTCGCGGCGCGCCGCGCGATGCGCTGATCGCCGATATCGCCCCGGTCGGCCTGCGCGGCGCGAGTTTCGGCCTGCGGCAATCGCTCGACACGATCGGCGCCTTCGTCGGGCCGCTCGTGGCCATCGGCCTGATGTGGTGGACGGCCGACAATTTTACTCTCGTGTTCTGGGTCGCGGTGCTGCCGGCCTTCCTGTCCTTCGGGCTGATCGCGTTCGCGGTGAAGGAGCCGGAGCCCGATCCGAGCCGGAAACGTGCGGAAAATCCGCTCAATCTCGCCGCAATGCGCCAGCTCGGAGCGGTCTATTGGCGCGTCGTCGCCGTGGGCGTCGTGTTCACGCTCGCGCGCTTCAGCGAGGCCTTCCTAATCTTGCGCGCACAGAACATCGGGCTCGACGTGATGTGGGTGCCGGCTGTACTGGTGCTGATGAACGTCGCCTATGCACTGTCGGCCTATCCGGCCGGCGTGCTGTCGGACCGGATCAACCGGACCGGCCTGCTCGCGCTCGGCCTGGTCTTCCTCGCCGCGGCCGACCTCGCGCTGGCGCTGCTCCCGAGCCTTGCGGGCCTCGCGCTCGGAGTCGTGCTGTGGGGACTCCATATGGGACTGACGCAGGGCCTGCTCTCGGCCATGGTCGCCGATGCCGCCCCGCCAAGCCTGCGCGGCACCGCCTTCGGCTATTTCAACCTGTTCACCGGGCTTGCCTTGCTGGCTGCGAGCGTGATCGCGGGTGCGCTGTGGGACGCCTATGGACCGGCGGGAACGTTTCTTGCCGGGCTTGGATTCGCGCTGGTTTCGCTGGTGGGGCTGCTCGCCGTCGGCAAAGGTCTGGCCACCGAGGGCAAGTGAAGCAAATGGCGAAGTGGGGAACGAGACATTGAACATTCAATACATTCTCGCCGTTGCCGGCGGCGGAGCGCTCGGCGCGGTCATACGCTATCTCGTTGCGATCGGGTCGGGCCGCGCGTTCGGTACGGATTTTCCGTGGGGCACGCTGATCGTCAACGTCACCGGATCGTTCCTGATCGGCATTTTTACCGCGCTGTTCGCGACCAAATGGAACCTGCCGCAGGCCGCGCGGATCTTTCTGACGGTCGGAATTTGTGGCGGGTACACGACGTTCTCGACGTTCTCACTGGATGCCTGGTATCTGATCGAGCGCGGCCAGACATGGGCATCTGCCGCCTACATGATTGCGTCGGTCGTGCTGTCGGTGGGCGCTCTGATCGCCGCATTACAGCTCGTTCGCGCACTTCCGTAACTCACGCAGGCGCAAGTCGTGCATTCCTGCCCAGCCGCGACGGCATAGTGGCGAGCGGCCGCATATCTTGGAGCGCTCCCCGCTCCTGCGGTATGATGTGTTGGCTGGTGGCTCATTCGAGCCAGGGCGTTTCGGGACACGATGAACGACACCGTCACCAAACCGAAAACCAGGACCAGGACCAAGGTCGAGCGGCCGAAGCTCCACAAGGTCATCCTGATCAACGACGACTACACGCCGCGTGAATTCGTCACCATGGTGCTGAAGGCCGAATTCCGCATGACCGAGGATCAGGCCTACAAGGTGATGATCACCGCGCACAAGCTGGGCGCCTGCGTGGTGGCCGTATTCACCAAGGACGTCGCCGAAACCAAGGCAACGCGCGCCACCGACGCCGGCCGCGCCAAGGGCTATCCGCTATTGTTCACGACGGAGCCGGAGGAATAGGTTTCATCCTGCGACGATGAATGACCTTCAGCTCAGTGCACATCAGGCCATCACCACCGGCGTCTCCTCCGCCAGCCCGTAGACGCGCTGCGCCTTGGAAAATCCTGCGATCGGAAACTCGCCGAGCTGATGCCAATCATGGCGGCAGACATTGGCAAAACCTTCCGAGGCGACGACGGTCCGCCCCAGGCGCCCCGTGATCTTCTCCAGCCTTGCCGCGAGATTGACCGCCGGGCCAATGCAGGTGAAGTCGAGGCGATTGCCGCCGCCGATATTGCCGTAAAGGATGTTTCCGACATGCAGCGCGACGCCGAAGCGGAAGCGCTCGACGGCCTCGCCCACCGGAAAGGCGAGCGCCTCGACGCTGGCGCGCGAGTCGCGCGCCGCCTCCAGCACCTGCGCGCAGACATGAGCGGCATCGCCGACATATTCGTCGATCGGGAACACGGCGAGCAGGCCGTCGCCCATGAACTTCAGCACCTCGCCGCCATGGTCTCGGATCGCCGTGACCTGGCAGTCGAAATAATGATTGAGGATCTGGACAACCGTCTCGGGCGGCAGCCGATCCGACAGCGCGGTGAAGCCGCGCAGGTCCGACAGCCAGATCGCCGCCTGCATGGTGTCGTTGTGACCGCGGCGGATCTGGCCGCCGAGGATGCGCGCGCCGGCGCGATTACCGACATAGGTGTCGAGCAGCATCTCGGCGGTGCGGCGCATAGTGATGATCTCGCTGATGCGTGCGAGAGGCGCTATGAGAGCTCGGATGGCTGCGATGTCGTCGTCGCTGAAGCCGCCGGGCTGCCGCGTGATCCAGCTCGTCGCGTGAATGGAGCCGTCGAGAAAAGGCACCGGCACCGCGATATAATCGGTCGCGCCTTCGGCGTGCATGTCCTCGAGGAACGGAAATCGCTTGCTGTCGGGGTCGCCTGCGCGGCCCCTGACCTCGATGCCCTGCTCGAAAACCACGCGAAGCGGGCTGTGGGCGAATTGGGGCGTGTCCAGGATCTCAAAATCGACGCTGCCGATTTCAACTCCCTCGCCCTGCCGCCAGATGAAGTTGCGGCCGAAGACTTCGGGATGCAGCGTGCGGATGAAGATGCCGAACCGCCACAGCGGCAGGCCGGCCGCGACCAGACGTTCACAGAAATCGGCAATCCCTACGGCCGACTCCTGAGCCGCCCAAGTGCCGTCGATCAGCCAGTTGGAGATGCGCTGAAGCTCGGAGCTGTTCATGGCCGCATTTGCGGACGAAGTTGCAGGGCCGTCAAGCTGCGCGGTGGACTAGTACCGCGAGTTCAACGCCCGACCTGTCCGCGATCGCGCAGGAAGTGATCGGCCAGCACGCAGGCCATCATGGCCTCGCCGACGGGGACGGCGCGGATGCCGACGCAGGGATCGTGGCGGCCCTTGGTGAAGATCTCGGTCTCGGTGCCTTGCCGATCGACGGTGAGACGCGGCTGCAGGATCGACGAGGTCGGCTTCACCGCGAAACGCACCACCACCGGCTGCCCGGTGGAGATACCGCCCAGCACGCCGCCGGCGTGGTTGGAGAGGAAGCGCGTGCCGTCATTGCCGGAGCGCATCTCGTCGGCGTTCTGTTCGCCCGTCAGTTCCGCCGCGCCAAAACCGGCGCCGATCTCGACGCCTTTCACCGCGTTGATGGTCATCATCGCGCCCGCCAGATCGGAATCGAGCTTGGCGTAGATCGGCGCGCCGAGACCTGCCGGCACGCCCTCGGCGACGACCTCGATCACGGCGCCGATCGAGGAGCCGCTTTTGCGGATGCCATCGAGATAGGTCTCGAAGAACGCGGCCTTGTCCTTGTCGGGACAGAAGAACGGATTGTTGGCGACCTCGTCCCAGTCCCACTTGTCGCGATCGATCTTGTGCGGGCCGATCTGCACCAAGGCGCCCCGCACCTTCACATCCGGCAGCACTTTCCGCGCGATGGCGCCTGCGGCAACGCGCATCGCGGTCTCGCGCGCCGAGGAGCGCCCGCCGCCGCGATAATCGCGCAGGCCGTACTTCGCCTCATAGGTGAAGTCGGCATGACCGGGACGAAACTTGTCCTTGATCTCGGAATAATCCTTCGAGCGCTGGTCGGTGTTCTCGATCAGAAGGCCGATCGGCGTGCCCGTCGTCACCTGAACGCCGGTCTCGGGATGGGCCATCACGCCGGACAGGATCTTCACCTGGTCCGGCTCCTGGCGTTGGGTGGTGAAGCGCGACTGGCCGGGACGGCGCCGGTCGAGATCCCGCTGGATGTCGGCCTCGGTGAGCGGGATCATCGGCGGGCAGCCGTCAACCACGCAGCCGATCGCCACCCCATGGCTCTCGCCGAAGGTGGTGACGCGGAACATGTGGCCGAAAGTGTTGAAGGACATCGCTGCTCGCGGGTTCGTAAGTCAATGCTGACTTAACTCGCCCTGAAATAGGGGTCAAATATCGGCGAAGCCGTCATGGCCGGGCTTGTCCCGGCCATCCACGTTCTTGGTGGCTGCGAGCACGAAAGTCCGTGGACCCGGGACAAGCCCGGGCATGACGGCGGGGGCGAGGCAGCGCTCCGGGCTAACTAAACTTCTCCAACCGCCCGTCGCGGAACACGTAGACGGCGCCCTGCTCGATATAGAGCTCGGCGGCGCTGGCGGGGGTCTCGAGGCCCAAGGCCACCATCAGGGCGCGGCAGGTCCCGCCATGGGCCACTGCGACGGTGTCGGACAGGAGCTGGTCGTACCAGGTGCGCACGCGGACCTGCACGTCGGCGTAGGTCTCCCCGCCCGCAGGCCCCACGGTCCATTTGTCGGCGAGGCGCCTTGCATAGATGTCCGGATCCCTCGCCTCACTCTCGGCCAGCGTCAGCCCCTCCCAGGTGCCGTAGCCGATCTCGCGCAGACGATCGTCGAGCGCGTAATCGGCAGGCGGCAATTCGAGCTTGCCGCGCGCGAGCTCCATGGTCTGGCGCGCACGGCCGAGCGGGCTCGACACGTAAGCCAGCGCGGCCTTGTCGCGCCCGTCGCGCTTGAACAGTTCGGCGAGAATGCCGCCGGCCTGCACGGCCTGGCTGCAGCCGCGCGCGTTCAGCGGAATGTCCCTGGTGCCCTGAAGCCTGCCGAGCGCATTCCACTCGGTCTCGCCGTGGCGAAGATAGTAGATCGTAGGCTTGGGCATTTCAGTTAGAGGCTAGTCCTTCCCGCCAAGCGAGATATCAGGCGCATCCGGCCGCTTCATGCCGAGCACGTGATAGCCGGAATCGACGTGGTGCACCTCGCCGGTGACGCCGCGCGATAGGTCGGAAAGGAAATACAGCGCGCTGCCGCCGACGTCTTCGGTGGACACGTTGCGCCGCATCGGCGCGTTGGTCTCGTTCCACTTCAGGATATAGCGGAAGTCGCCGATGCCGGACGCCGCCAGCGTCTTGATGGGACCTGCCGAGATCGCGTTGACGCGAATGTTCTTCTCGCCGAGATCGGCAGCGAGATAGCGCACGCTGGCTTCCAGCGCCGCCTTGGCCACGCCCATGACGTTGTAATGCGGCATCCACTTCTCGGCGCCGTAATAGGAGAGCGTGATCAGCGAGCCGCCATCCGTCATCAGCTTCTCGGCGCGCTGCGCCACCGCCGTGAACGAATAGCAGGAGATCAGCATCGACTTCGAAAAATTCTCCTGCGTGGTGTCGACGTAGCGGCCGTCGAGTTGCTCGCCATAGGCGATCGCATGCACCAGGAAGTCGATCTTGCCCCATTTCTCCTTCAGCACCGCGAAGACGGCATCGATGGTTGCGGCATCGGTGACGTCGCAATGGCCAAGCACGAGGCCGCCGATCTCGGCGGCGAGCGGCTCGACGCGCTTCTTCAGCGCATCGCCCTGATAGGTGAAGGCGAGCTCGGCGCCCGCGGCGTGGCATGCCTTGGCGATTCCCCAGGCGATCGAGCGGTTGTTGGCGACGCCGAGGATGACCCCGCGCTTTCCTTGCATCAGACCCGAATTCTGCGCCATTTTTGCACGTCCCGTCGAACTCTCGTTGAGGTCTGGAGGTACACCAGCCCTCCCCTGCGGTACAGCCCTAATCCGCAGCATTAACGCTGTTTCGAGTGCCGGAATAGCCGTTCCGCTTGGGTGTTATGATCGCTATAGGCGCGCGCCGAACGCCAGGGATGTCAGGACCGCAATGAGTGCGTTTCGCCAGAGTGTGGAAGCCATGATCCCGGCGTTGCGCCGCTACGCCCGCGCGCTCACACGCGATGCGGATGCGGCCGACGATCTGGTCCAGGATACGTTGGTACGCGCGCTGCGTTCGGAGCGGCTGTTTCTCGGAGGCGACGTCAGGAGCTGGCTCTATACGATCCTGACCAACCTCAACAAGAACCGGCGGCGCTCGCTGGCAAGGCGACCGCAATTCATGCCGCTGACGGATAACAACCCCGATGCCAGCGGGACCGAGGCCGAAGGACGCGACATCGAGAAGGCGCTGACCACCCTCGTCGAGGAGCAGCGTTCGGTGCTGCTGCTGGTGATGCTGGAAGGCATGAGCTACCGCGAGGTTGCCGACATCCAGGGCGTGCCGATCGGCACCGTGATGTCGCGCCTGGCGCGCGCAAGAGCCCACGTCAAAGCCTCGCTGGAGGGCGAGCGTACGGCGCTCAGGCGGGTAAAATGATGGCCGGGTCGACGCATCGAACGATCTCCGCCCGCAGCCGGATAGTGAGCTGCGCGAAGCTAACTCGCAGAAGGCATTTTGGGCCGCAGAGCCAGAGACGACCGATATGAACGACCGCAAGATTCCAGTAACCGAGGACGAACTGCACGCCTATGTCGACGGCGAGTTGCCGGCCGAGCGACGCGCCGACGTCGAGGCCTTTCTTGCCGCCCACCCCGAGGACGCCGAGCGGGTGCAGTCCTGGCGGACCATGGCCGAGATGCTGCACGCGCGTTACGATTCGATTGCCCATGAACGGGTGCCCGCACGGCTCGAGCTCGAGAGGCTGGAGCGCCGCCCGCGGCAATGGTTTTATGGCGCCGCCGCGGCCGTGCTGGTCGCCTTCGTCGCCGGCGGCACCGCCGGCTGGGTGGCGCATGGCGCCGCCAACGCGCCCTCGACCTTCCGGAGCTTTACGGCGGACGCACTCGACGCCCACCGCCTCTATGTCGTCGAGGTCCGCCACCCCGTTGAGGTCGGCGGCAACGAGCGCGATCACTTGCAGGCCTGGCTGACCCGGCGCTGCGGCTGGACCGTGTTCGCGCCGAACCTGGAGGCGAGCGGGCTGAAGCTGGTCGGCGGCCGGCTGCTACCGGGACCGAACGGTCCGGCGTCGTTCCTGATGTACGAGGGCGCCTCGGGCGAGCGGTACACGATCTACAGCGCCAAGACCGAGAATGGTGCAACGCAAATGCGCTACGCCAAGACGGACAAGGACGGCGCGTTATTCTGGTCCGAGCGCGGCGTCGGCTACGTCGTCAGCGGCAGCAGCGATCGCGAGCGGCTGACCAAGGTGGCGCAGGCCGTCTACGACCAAGCAGAGAAAAACGGCACCTAGACAACCGCGCAACGCCAGTGCCCAGATTCCGTCATCGAAAATTTGGAATCAGGACATCGACACGTCTCATTATCGCACCGGGTGCTCACGCGATTATGAGTGGCGTTCGATCCGCCGATCGACGCGGGCGGCCTCGATTGGGGTTTTTGGTACCGCGCTGGTCCCCCTCTCGAGGCCGCACCTTTTTATCGGCTGCCCCGCCGGACAGCCGACACGTCGAGACCATGAAGCGCTACCACGCCTCAGGCGTATGATGGGCATCATCTCCAGGACGATGCCGTGGTCCTTTAGGAGAACCCCTTCAGTTCGCTCTCGCCCTAAAGCGCGATGGCTCGCGCTTTAGCTCTTTGTTTGCGCATGATCTTTCCGGAAAACCGCTCCACACTTTTCCGGACATGCTTTAGCCGACACCGCTACGTGGATTGTAGGGGTGTTGGTCCCGCCACTTCTCCATCAATGCTTCAAGCTCGGCGTCGTTCCCGTCCGGTAGCATAATCCTGATGATGACGAAGAGATCCCCGGTTCCGCCGGCTTTCGGCAGGCCCTTGCCCTTGAGGCGGAAGGTCCGGCCGCTGGACGTGTTCTTGGGGACCGAGAGCTCCACGGCATTGCCGAGGGTCGGCACGCGGACCCTGCCGCCGAGCACCGCCTCGTAGAGCGTGACCGGCAGGTCGATCCTGAGGTCTGCGCCCTCGACCTTGAAGAACGGGTGCGGTGCAATGTTGATGGTGATCAGGAGATCGCCGGGCGGATGGCCCTGCGCACTTTCTCCCTGCCCCCGCAGCCTGATCTGCTGGCCCTCGGTGACCCCGGCCGGAATCTTGACGTTGAGCTCCTTGCCAGTCGGCAGCCGCACACGCTTCTCGCCGCCCTTGACCGCCTCTTCCAGCGAGACGCTCATGGCGACGTTGACGTCGAGATCGAGCCCGATGCCGCCAGTGTCGAACTCGAACTGGGCGCCGCCGCCGGCTCCGGGCCGTGCGCCGCGCATCCCACCGCCGAACATGCTGTTGAGGATGTCCTCGAACGCACCGCCGCCCGGGCCGCCCGCACCGCCGCTTCGGAACGTATAGCTTTCGAACCCGCCTGGGCCCGCGCGGCCGCGAGGACCGCCGCCGCCCGGAAAACCCTGGAAGCGCGGCTTGCCCTCGGCGTCGATCTCGCCCCGGTCAAACTGCTTGCGCTTGTCCTCGTCGCCGAGGATCTCGTTGGCCGAGTTGATCTCGGCGAAGCGTTCGGCAGCCTTCGGATCACCCTTGTTGCTGTCAGGATGGTGCTTCTTGGCCAGCTTGCGATAGGCGCTTTTGATCGCGGCAGCGCTGGCGCTCCGCGGCACCCCCAAGACCTCATAGGGGTCGCGCATTCGTCACGTCTCCTTCAAGAAATCGAATTGTTCAAAGGGCTCCCCGCCCCACCTGCGGGTGATGTGGGAAGAGAGTGGCATTTTTGCAACTAGGAACGCGAGCTGAAGCTCTATCTTTGGAGCATGGTCTGATCGGAAAACCGGTTCCCACGTTTCCGGATCATGCTCAGTTCCGCCACGGCTTTAGCGTATGAATCTCCCAACGGCCACGACCGCTTTGGCAGCCGGCGCCCTGGAGCCAGCTTTCGGTATTGCCGTTGACGTAGCTCGCCAGGAAGTCGCGGCATTTGCGCCCGTCCTCGGCGGCATAGGACTGGGCGATGGGCGTCACCGAGCCGCGCGCCCCTGTCTCCGGATTCTCCCAATGCTGGCTGGAATCCTTGTCGCCCTTGCTGAGGACGTCAGAGGCGGCGTTGCGGGTGAAGGCGAGATCGGTCTCGGTCGGGGGAGCGTCCTTCGCCGGCCGCGCGATCGAGCCGGTGAGGTCGCTGTCCTCGGCCTTGGCATAGGCGCTGCCGTCGTTGCGGGAAAAGCTGCAGCCGCCGGCACCAAGCCCGATCAGAATCATCGTCATGACGAAGCCGGACGGTCGGATCGCCGATAGGCCAACGCGTCCCCATGCCCTATATAGGGCGGTAGCGGACAACAACGCGTTTTGGGCCGCGGGACGCAACTCGGACTCCGGACATGACCGACACGACCTCGATGAAACACCAGACACCCTTAACATCCGGTGATTTCACCGCTGCCGACGAGCCATTTGCGTTGTTCGAGGCCTGGCTCAACGAAGCGGTCAAGAGCGAGCCGAACGATCCGAACGCCATGGCGCTCGCAACGGTCGATCCCGACGGGCTGCCTGATGTGCGCATGGTGCTGATGAAGGGCTTCGATACCGAGGGTTTCGTCTTCTACAGCCACATCGCCAGCCAGAAGGGCCGCGAACTCGCCGCAAATCCTAAGGCAGCGTTACTTTTTCACTGGAAATCGTTGCGCCGTCAGGTGCGCATCCGCGGCAACGTGACGCCGGTGACCGACGCGGAGGCCGACGCCTATTTCGCGACGCGACCGAAGCAGGCCCAGATCGGCGCCTGGGCGAGCAAGCAATCGCAAGAGCTGGAGAGCCGGTTCGCGTTCGAGCAGGCCATCGCCAAGGTCGCGGCCAAATACGTCATCGGCGAAGTGCCGCGGCCGCCGGGCTGGAGCGGCTGGCGCATCACGCCGGTGCGGATCGAGTTCTGGCACGACCGCCCGTTCCGCCTGCACGACCGCATTGAATTTCGCCGTGACGCGGCCGGCCAACCGTGGTCCAAGACGCGAATGTATCCGTAAGCTTTGGGCCGACCTGAAAGATGTCCATGCCGCATTCGTCCAATGCGCCGCGCCGTACGCTGCTCCTGACCGGAGCCAGCCGCGGCATCGGCCACGCCACCGTGATCCGTTTCTCCTCGGCGGGCTGGCGCGTCATCACCTGCTCGCGGCATCCTTTCCCGGAGGACTGCCCCTGGGACGCAGGGCCGGAGGACCACATCCAGGTCGACCTCGGCGATCCCAAGGACACCGCGCGCGCGATCTCGGAGATCCGCAACCGGCTCGAGGGCGGCACGCTGCATGCGCTGGTCAACAACGCCGCGATCTCGCCAAAGGGCGCCGGCGGCTCGCGGTTGGGCTCGGTCGACACCGACCTCGATACCTGGACCCACGTCTTCCATGTCAACTTTTTCGCGCCGATCATGATGGCGCGGGGGCTGATCGAGGAATTGAAGGCCGCCAAGGGGTCGGTCGTGAACGTCACCTCGATCGCGGGCTCGCGCGTGCACCCCTTCGCAGGCGCGGCCTACGCCACCTCGAAGGCCGCGCTCGCAGCGCTGACACGCGAGATGGCCTCCGACTTCGGCCGCATCGGCGTCCGCGTCAACGCGATCGCCCCGGGCGAGATCGACACCTCGATCCTGTCGCCGGGCACCGAGAAGATCGTCGAGCAGCAGATCCCGATGCACCGCCTCGGCACGCCCGACGAAGTGGCAAAGATCATCTACGTGCTGTGCACGGACACCAGCTCCTACGTCAACGGCGCCGAGATCCACATCAACGGCGGCCAGCACGTGTAGGCGGGCACTGTCATTGCGAGCGAAAGCGAAGCAATCCAGACTGTCTCCGCAAAGACAGTCTGGATTGCTTCGACGCGGAGCCTTTCATCCGGCCCGCCGGAGGCGGGACCGGGTGGCTCCTCGCAATGACGGAAGTGGAAATGGCCGCTCAGGGAAGCAAGGCGATCCAGACAACGCCGCCGCAAGACCTGGATCGCCCTTACCTTCCGTTCCTCAATCGAGTCGAATCCGACGTGACCGCTCGCGCGGCCGCGGAGCGGCCGTGCTGAATGCAGTCGAGCAGTCGTCGTCGTTCTCACCATCGAGCAGCGGAGCACCACAGTGCCGGCACATGCGTGCCGACATCGACGGCGCCTTGCCGCTCGCCAGAACCTGACGGTAGTTCGCCAGATCGATGACGTTGCGGGGCGACGTTATGTGTTTCTCAACCATGGCTTTTCCTCGCGGCTACGCCCTGCTTATCGCAGACAAGTTTCGCGCAAACGTTCAGCCCACCGCTCAAATTTTACCGGAGGAATTGCGGCATGACACACGCGTCACCGCGTCGCCGCAATCCCGATCGATTCTGCGACACGATTCATCGTGTCTATGCGAGCGGCGTAAGGTCTCGGTAGGTATCTTTGCTCGCGCACGATCCTACAGCCACTTCTTCCACTTGAATATCCAGTAGGGAACGATGGCGGCGATCAGCATCATCACCAGCGCCATCGGGTAACCGTGCACCCATTCGAGTTCCGGCATCACCTTGAAGTTCATGCCGTAGATCGAGGCGATCAGGGTCGGCGGCATCAGGACAACGGCCATGACCGAAAACAGCTTGATGATGTTGTTCTGCTCGAGATTGACGACGCCGAGCATGGCGTCGAGGACGAAGGTGATCTTGCTGGAGAGATAGGAGGCGTGATCGGTCAGCGAGGCGACGTCGCGCTGCATGGTCTTGAGCTGCTCGCGCATGTCCTTCGACCACTTCACGCCCTCGACCACGGCGGACAGGAACGTCACGACGCGGCCGATCGACACCAGGCTCTCGCGAACCTTCGAGGTCAAGTCGCCCTTGCGGCCGATCGAGATCAGGATCTGGGAATATCGCTTGGCGTGGCCGTGGCGCTCGCTCTCCGGCTCGAAGATCTCGTGGGAGACCTGGTCGATCTCGGCGCCGCAGCGCTCCAGAATGTCGGCGCAGCGGTCGATCACGGCGTCCAGGAGCTCCATCAGCACCATCTCGCCGGTGATCGAGGGCGTGCAGGAGCGGGCGAGCTTGGCCTCGACCAGCGCAAAGGGCTTGGGCAGGTCGTAGCGGACCGTCACCAGGCGGTGGTCGCCGAGGATGAAGGTCACCGCCGTGGTCCGGGGCATGTCGGTATCGGAGTGGCACATCAGCGTCGCGGTCATGTAGCGCGCGCCGTTTTCCATATAGAGGCGACTGGAGATCTCGATCTCCTGCATGTCTTCTCGGGTCGGGATGGCGATGCCCGCCAGCCGCTCGACCGCCTTGTCCTCGGCAGCCGAGGGGTTGACGAGGTCGATCCAGACTGCGTTCTCCGGCAGCGCTGTGAGATCCTCGACAACCGCCTTCTTGAGGGAGGTCTCGGAGGGAACGAACACCGAAAACATCAAAAGCTCCAGAGATCCTGCGACAGAACGACAGCCCTTAGCGCGATTCTGACAGGTTCACGATGACAACAACATTAACGGAGCGTTTGCATCTGCGGCGGCCCTAGGGCTCAACTGTGGCGCCGGAGGAACAGTCTGGCGCGTCTTACCAAAAAAACCCGCACGACACCCCCAAATTTGCGGCAGAAAAGCCACAGGTGCGGTCTTACAGCCCTGGAAACCGGCTTCGGCGCTGGAATTGTGGCAGATTTCAACCATAATGGGCTTAACGGAGTCGAGGAACTTGGGCGCTACGCTCAGGTCCCTTCCGCACGGTATTGTTTTGATTGGAACCAAACCATGTCGTCGCTGAAAATTATGTTTGGGATTTTGGCCGCTGGCCTGATGCTGTCGGGCTGCATGCAGGCCACGACGCGTTACGAGGCGACGGACACCAAGGCGTTCAAGCCCAAGGACAAAGAACTCCTTGCCAAGGTGAAATACGAGAATACCGCGGTCGCAGAACCGTTCCGCCGCGCCATTGTCGAATTCCACCGCAAGGAAGCGCCGGGCTCGATCGTGGTCGATTCCGACAACCATTACCTCTATTACGTGCTGGAGGGCGGCAAAGCGATCCGCTACGGCATCACTGTCGGCGAAGAGGCCATGGCCTGGTCGGGCATCGCCAAGGTGGCCAGCAAGACCGAATGGCCGGCCTGGCACCCCACCCCCGGCGAAATCTCGCGCTTGGGCGTGCCGACCTATGTCGCACCCGGACCGGACAATCCGATGGGCTCCCGCGCGCTGTACCTCCATTCTGGGGGCAAGGACACGCTGTTCCGCATCCACGGCACCAACCAGCCGGAATATATCGGCGCCTCGATCTCGTCAGGCTGCATCCGCCTGACCAACGAGGACGCGATCGATCTCTATGATCGCGTCAAGCTCGGCACCCTCGTCGTGGTGCTCGAGCCCAAGCACGGCGATTCGCCCTACAAGCCGCGCCTCGCGCTCCAGGGTGGTTCCAGTTCACCCTACTAAGCAGGCCTTGCCCGAGGCCTTTCAAAGGCGCCGGTTTCACCGGCGCTTTTTTGTTGCCGGCTGGTGCGATCGGGTTTTGTTGCCATCCGCCGCCGGCTTGTCCGCAGGTGCAGCAGGCTTTTCCGCCTCACCGCCGTCGGCGCCCTCCTTTGCCTCGGGCTTGGCCGCGACCTCGCGCGGCGGTGCCTCCTCGGGACGCTCCGCCGGCAGCAGCGGTGCGACCTGAGGCAGCGGATCCCACACGTTCCATTGGCAAATCCGGTAGTCGTTGCGTCGCTGCGCGAGATCGAGATGGATGTGGTCCTCGTGGTACCAGTCCGAACCCGGGCCGAGCACGGTGGAAAAGCGAGTGCAGACCGAGTGCAGCACGCGCTCGCGCACCTCGCGCGAGGTGGTGCGGTCGGTCAGGCCGATCGACTGCCCATTGGCGAGCTTGACGGCGCGGATGTCGATGGCATTGGCCTTGCCGTGCTCGGACAGCATCGCGCCGGCCACGCGGTTGCGGCCGCGGCACTCGAAGCTGTCGAAATTGTCGAGCTCGCTGACGGCGGAGCCGAGGCTGGTCGCCAGCGGCGCCATGTCCTTGCGCACCCAATCGGCGAGCGCGGACGCCATGGTGCAGCGGAGGATGGCCGCCGGCTTGACCGTCACCTTGCGCTTGTCCGGCAGCACGATGGCCTCCAGTCGCACCAGATCCTCGCCGCCGCAGGCACCGGGACCGCGGATATCCGGAATGGACGGCGCGATCGCGATCTCCTCGGTCAGCGCCAGCCGGCAGGCCGAGGCCTGCTTCTCGGGCGGCGGCGCGGCCTCGGCGGGCTTGTCCGCACCTGGCTTGTCGGGGGACGGCTTGCCGTCTGCCTGCGCCGCCCCCTCATCCGACGCTTTGGGGGCCTCCTCGGGACGCGGCTTCGGCAGCGGAATCCTGGCGGCGCGAACGGTTGCGCGGGGCTTCGGTGCTCCAAGGTTGAAGATATCGAGCGGCGCAGGATATTTCCGCGCCTCTGCCCTTTCGGCGAGCAGCAACAGCCCCGCCGCAGCGGTAACCATTGCCGCCCCGGCGGACATATAGCCGCGACAAGACCATTTGCGACGAAAGTCCGGCAGGCTAAAACTCATGGCAATTCTTTGGCCCAACGCTGAGAGCGATAACGCGCCCAGCGACTTCTCGGAGGAACGTCGGAATGCTTGGTTTGATGCAAGATTGGCCCCTGCTCTGCCACCGGATCATCGAACACGCCGCCAGGATTCATGGCAAGCAGGAGGTGGTCACACGCTCGGTCGAGGGACCGATCCATCGCACCAACTACGCCGAGATCCACAAGCGCGCGCTCAAAGTGTCGCAAATGCTGGAGCGCGACGGCATCAAGCTCGGCGATCGTGTCGCAACGATCGCCTGGAACACCTGGCGCCATCTGGAGGTCTGGTACGGCATCATGGGGATCGGCGCCATCTGCCATACCGTCAATCCGCGCCTTTTCCCCGAACAGATCGCCTGGATCATCAATCATGCGCAGGATCGCGTCGTGATGACCGATCTCACCTTCATTCCGATCCTGGAGAAGATCGCGGACAAGTTGCCCAGCGTGGAGCGCTACATCGTGCTCACCGACAAGGCTCACATGCCGGAGACCACGCTGAAGAACGCGGTCGCCTACGAGGACTGGATTGCGCAGGCCGACGGCAAATTCAAATGGAAGGACTTTGACGAGAACACGGCGGCGGCGATGTGCTACACCTCCGGCACGACCGGCGATCCCAAGGGTGTGCTGTATTCGCATCGCTCCAACGTGCTGCACGCGCTGATGGCCAACAACGTCGACGCGCTCGGCACCAGTGCGTCCGAGACAATGCTGCCGGTGGTTCCGCTGTTCCATGCCAACAGCTGGGGCATCGCCTTCTCCGCGCCCTCGCAGGGCACCAAGCTGGTGATGCCGGGCGCCAAGCTCGACGGCGCCTCGGTCTACGAACTGCTCTCGACCGAGAAGGTGACGCACACCGCCGGCGTGCCGACGGTGTGGCTGATGCTGCTCCAGCACATGACGGCCAACAATCTCAAACTGCCGGATCTGAAGATGGTGATCTGCGGCGGCTCGGCGATGCCGCGCTCGATGATCAAGGCCTTCCTCGACATGGGTTCGAACGTCCGCCACGCCTGGGGCATGACCGAGATGAGCCCGATCGGAACCGTCGCGGCGCTGAAGCCGCCGTTCCAGAATGCGACCGGCGATGCCAGGCTCGACGTGCTGCAGATGCAGGGTTATGCGCCGTTCGCCGTGCAGATGAAGATCACCGACGATGCCGGCAAGGAGCTGCCCTGGGACGGCAAGACCTTTGGCCGCCTCAAGGTCTCCGGGCCCGCCGTCGCCAAGGCCTATTACCGTGTCGACAGCAACATCCTCGACGAGGACGGCTTCTTCGACACCGGCGACGTCTCGACCATCGACGAGGACGGCTATATGCGGATCACCGACCGCTCCAAGGATGTGATCAAGTCCGGCGGCGAGTGGATCTCCTCGATCGACCTCGAAAACCTCGCGGTCGGCCACCCCGCCGTGGCGGAAGCCGCCGTGATCGGCGTGTTCCACCCCAAATGGGACGAGCGGCCGCTGCTGATCGTGCAGCTCAAGCAGGGCCAGCAGGCCACGCGCGAGGACATCCTGAAGTTCATGGAGGGCAAGATCGCCAAATGGTGGATGCCCGACGACGTCGCTTTCGTCGACGGCATTCCGCACACCGCCACCGGCAAGATCCTGAAGACGGCGCTGCGCGACCAGTTTAAGGATTACCGGTTCCCGAACGCGGCGGCGTGACGGGCTGGGTGCGCCCCTCCTTGGAGGGGCGTCAGCGTCCGACTTGTTGAAGCCTCCACGACGTCATGGCCGGGCTTGTCCCGGCCATCCACGCCTTGCCCCACGGTGCAGTGAACGTGGATGGCCGGGACAAGCCCGGGCATGACGGCTTGGGCGTAGCCGGAACCCTTGAATTTGCTCCCGCGCCGTGGTCTCAACTGCGCATCGTCGCGCCAAATCGGCCGGCATCGCCAACCCCGGCAGAGCTCACCCGATGGCCCGCAGGTTTTCCGCTCCCTACCAGTCGGAGCCCGTGTCCAGCCTCGCGAGCTGGGCGCGCAATCTGGCCGTGTTCGCGGTTCTGGCGGTGGTGGTGTCGATCATCGTCGTCCGTTTCGATTTCCTGGAGCCCAAGCCGGCGCTGGCGACGTTCATCGGCGGGCTCGCGATCGCCGGCCTCTCGATCCTGTTCGGGCTCGCCGGCTTTGCCGCAATCTGGCAGAACGGCTCGCGCGGCATGGCGCGCATCCTGCTCGCCTTCCTGATCGACGGGGCGATCCTCGCCTATCCCGCCTATCTGGCCTTTCAATATCGCAAGCTGCCGTCGATCTACGACATCACCACCAATCCGATTGATCCGCCGCGCTTCGATGCGCTGGCGCGCCTGCGCACCGGCGAGGGCACCAACACCGCGGTCTATGCCGGCCTCTATTCGGCGGAGCAGCAGCGCCATTTCTATCCCGAGATCGAGCCCGTCGAGCTCGAGATCTCGGCCGACCGCGCCTATGCGATCGCGCTTCAGCTCGTCCACAAGCGCAAATGGATCGTGATCGACGAGCGCGCACCGCAGCCGCCGCGCCGCATCGGCCGCATCGAGGCGGTGGCGCGCACGCCGATCATGGGTTTCCGCGAGGACGTTTCGATCAGGGTCGTGCCGGATGGCGATGATTCCCGCGTCGATATCCGCTCTGCGTCGCGCAATTTCGACAGCGACCTCGGCAGCAACGCCGCACGCGTCAAGGCATTCATCGACGACCTCAACACCGCCGCCGACGCCGATGCACTCAAGCCGGTGAAGAAGACGCCGGTGACGCCGCCCAAGGCGCCGGCGAAGACGGTGAAGAAGTGACTTGGCGAATGGGGAGTAGCGAATAGCGAATGGAGCCGCCCATTCGCTATTCCCCATTCGCTATTCGCCCCCTAGGCCATCCGATAGGTCCCGCCGATCACGGGATCGCCATCCGTCGCCACCACGCCGCGGGCGACCAGATCTTCCAAATGCGCCAGCACGGAATAGCCGGCAGCTGTCGTCAGGCGCGGATCGATACCGATATAGATCGCGCGGACCATGGTCGGGATGTCGGTCTCGCCCTTGGCGAGGCGGTGCAGGATCGAGGCCTCGCGTGCCTTGCGGTGGCGGATCAGGAAGCGCACGAAGCGCTGGCCCTCGGGAATCTCGGGGCCATGGCCCGAGAAATAGAGATCCTCCTCGCGGGTGGCGAGCCGGTCGAGCGAATCCATGTAGTCGATCATCGAGCCGTCCGGCGGCGCCACGATCGAGGTCGACCAGCCCATCACGTGATCGCCGACGAAGTTGAACTTCCGCTCCGGCCAGGCGAATGCCAGATGGTTGGCCGTGTGGCCGGGCGTCGCGACGGCTTCGAGCCGCCAGCCGTCACCTTCCACGACGTCGCCGTGCGCGAGATTGACGTCCGGGGCAAAATCGCGGTCGGCGCCGGATTCCGGATTGTGCTTCTCGCTCTCGAATCGCGGCCGCGAGGCGCGATGCGGGCCTTCGGCATAGACCGGCGCCGCCGTCGCCTGCTTGATCCGCGCGGTGTTCGGCGAATGGTCGCGATGGGTGTGGGTGACGAAGATGTGCGTCACGGTCTCGCCGCGCACGGCATCGAGCAGCGCCGCCGCATGCGCCGCATCGTCTGGACCGGGATCGATGATCGCGACATTGCCCTTGCCGACGATGTAGCTGACCGTGCCCGTGAAGGTGAACGGGCTCGGATTGTTGCAGAGCACGCGCCGCACGCCGGGGCGGACCTCCTCGACGATGCCGGGCTTCAGCGGAAAGTTGCGGTTGAACGGGACGTCGTCGTTGTCGGACATGGGACTTCCTGTGCCACACTCTCTGCCGTCATACCCCGCGAAGGCGGGGTATCCAGTACGCCGCAGCGCCAGTGACAAAAGCGAAGTCTCTGGGATACTGGATCGCCCGCCTGCGCGGGCGATGACAGTTGAGCAAGCTAGCCGCGGCGGAAAAACACAGTGACTAGAAAAACGCCTGAATGCCCGTGATCGCGCGGCCCAGGATCAGGGCGTGGACGTCGTGGGTGCCCTCGTAGGTGTTGACCGTCTCGAGGTTATGGACGTGGCGCATCACGTGATACTCGATCGAGATGCCGTTGCCGCCGTGCATGTCGCGGGCGGTGCGGGCGATGTCGAGGGCCTTGCCGCAATTGTTGCGCTTCATGATCGAGATCATCTCGGGCGCGAACTTGCCCTCGTCCATCAGGCGGCCGACGCGAAGCGAGCCCTGCAGGCCGAGGGCGATCTCGGTCTCCATGTCGGCGAGCTTCTTCTGCACCAGCTGGGTCGCGGCGAGCGGCTTGCCGAACTGCTTGCGGTCGAGCGTGTATTGACGGGCGCGGTGCATGCAGTCCTCGGCGGCGCCAAGCGCACCCCAGGAGATGCCGTAGCGGGCGCGGTTGAGGCAGCCGAACGGGCCCTTGAGGCCGGACACGTTGGGCAGCAGGGCGTCCTCCGGGACCACGACGCCGTCCATCACGACCTCGCCGGTGATGGAGGCGCGCAGCGAGAGCTTGCCGCCGATCTTCGGCGCGGACAGGCCCTTCATGCCCTTCTCCAGCACGAAGCCGCGGATCTGGTTGTCGTGCGCGGCCGACTTGGCCCAGACCACGAAGACGTCGGCGATCGGCGCGTTCGAGATCCACATCTTGCTGCCGGTGAGGCGATAGCCGTCCGACACCTTCTCGGCACGCGTCTTCATCCCGGCCGGATCGGAGCCGGCGTCGGGCTCGGTCAGGCCGAAGCAGCCGACCCACTCGCCGCTGGCGAGCTTGGGCAGGTACTTCTTGCGCTGGTTCTCGTCGCCATAGGCGTAGATCGGGTACATCACCAGCGAGGACTGCACCGAGTTCATCGAGCGATAGCCGGAATCGACCCGCTCGATCTCGCGCGCGACGAGGCCATAGGCGACGTAGCTCGCATTGGCGCAGCCATATTCTTCCGGCAGCGTGATGCCGATCAGGCCGAGCTCGCCCATCTCGTTGAAGATCTCGCGGTCGGTCTTCTCTTCGAGATAGGCCTTGGAGACGCGCGGCAGCAGCTTGTCCTGCGCATAGGCGCGGGCGGTGTCGCGAACCATGCGCTCGTCTTCGGTGAGCTGCTCGTCGAGCAGGAACGGATCGTCCCACTGGAAAGAAGCCGCAGCCGGCTTGTCCTTGGCCTGAGGGCGCACGCTCATGAAACGTCCTTTCGCGTCTGGTTCCGTCGATAATTGCCCGACAAAGTAAAGCGCCGCGGCAACAAGTTCAATTGCATCCTGGCTTGGTCGTTCCGGGGTGGCGCTTTCAGCGCGACCGGGAGAAAGACAATGCGTGTCAGCTTTCGAGCTGCTCGTTGGCGACGATCTCGATGCCGAAGCCCGATAGGCCCTTGTAGTCGTGCACCGACGAGGTGAGATGCCGGATCGAAGTCACGCCGAGGTCGCGCAGGATCTGCGCGCCGACGCCGACCTCGCGCCACTGGCGGTTGCGGTCGGCCTCCGTCGACGTCTCGTCCGGCAGCGGCGAAACGGGCACGCCGGCCGCGCCGTCGCGCAGGTAGACCAGCACGCCGCGGCCGGTCTTCTTGAAATGCTCGAGCACGGCGGCCATGCGCTTGTGGCCGGTGAAGGTGTCCTTGACGATGTTCGGCTTGTGAAAGCGCGTCAGCACGTTCTTGCCGTCGCCGACCCCGTTATAGACGAAGGCGACGTGGGCGATGGAATCGAACGGCGAGCGGTAGGCATAGCCCTGCAAGGGACCGATCGGGCTGTCGGTGACGAAGGTCGAGACCCGCTCGATCAGCTTCTCGCGCGCCTGGCGGTAGGCGATCATGTCCGCGATGGTGACGTGCTTGAGCTTGTGCCTGACCGCGAATTGCGCGACCTGCTCGCCCTTCATCACGCTGCCGTCGTCGTTCATGAGCTCGCTGATGACGCCGACCGGCGGCAGGCCGGAAAGCTTGCAGAGGTCGACCGCGGCCTCGGTGTGGCCGGAGCGAAGCAGCACGCCGCCGTCCTTGGCGATCAGCGGGAAGATGTGGCCGGGCCGGGCGAAGTCGTTGGCGCCGACATTGGGATTGGCGAGCGCGCGGCAGCACGAGGCGCGCTCCTCGGCGGAGATGCCGGTGCCGCCGTCGGGCTTGTAGTCGATCGAGACCGTGAACGCGGTGGTGTGCGCGGAATCGTTGTGGGCGACCATCGGATCGAGCCGCAGCCGGCGCGCGTCCTCGGTCGTCACAGGCGCACAGACGATGCCGGAGGTATGGCGGATGATGAAGGCCATCTTCTCGGCGGTGCACAGCGAGGCGGCGACGATCAGATCGCCCTCGCCCTCGCGGTCCTCGTCGTCGGTGACGACCACGAGCTCACCCCGAGCAAAGGCCTGCAAGACTTCCTGAACGCTATCGGGCATTTCCCAATCTCTATCGGTTATGGCCGGGAGGCTTAGCCGGACTTGGGTCGGGGCGCTAGTCTCCCCAGCGCAACCACATATGCCCGAGGGCGGGCCGGCCGGATGGGTTTCAGGCTTGCACCGGGCATACCAGCGATATAGGCGCAGATTGCCCGCAAGGAAGGCGGGCAAGGAAGGCGGCCCTACGCTGTCAGGGCAGCACCTCGCGGCGCTCGCCGAGGCGCTGATCGAGCTCGGCGCGCTTGTCCGCGAGCAGGCCGGCCTGGGCGGCTTCGATCACGGTAAACAGCTCATGTGCATCGCTGAGCCGGGTCACGGTGACGTAGCTGGCGCCGGCCTCGTAGAGCGCGCCGACGTCGGCCAACAGGTCGGCCGTGGCGACGATCAGGGCGGTCGGATTGAGCGCGCGGACGTGACGGACCAGCTTCTCGTTGGTGGCGCCCTTCAGCAGCGAATCCGGCACGCTGAGGATGATCATCTCGGACTTGCCGACGCCGGCATGGAGCAGCGTGTCGGCGCTGCTGATGTCGCCATAGATCACGTGCAGACCACGTGAAAGCAGGGTCTGGTACACATTGGGGTTGAAATCGACCACGGTGATCTGCTCCAGCAGCACCGGTGCCTGCCGTTCGATCTCGGCCAGCAGCGCACTCGCCGCACGGAAAAAGCCGAGGATGACGATGCGGCGGGCCTCGCCATGGCCGCCCCCGTGGCCCTCCTCGGCATGGCCGTTGCCATGGTCGAGATCGCGCAGGCCGATCCGCTTCAAGGGGCCGATCGCCCAGCGGGTGATCTCGTCGCTGCGGGTCATCACGAAGGTCGAGAGCACCGCCAGCACCACGAAGGCGAACGAAGCCGCATTCGCCGTCTCGGCTGCGATGTGGCGGTCCGCGACGCCGGTCTGGATCACGACCAGCGAGAACTCGGAGATTTGCGCGAGGTTGAGCGCCGGCAACAGGCTGGCGCGCAGGCCCTGCTTCATCAGATAGAGCGGGGTGAAGGTGGTGACGAGGCGGCTCACCACCGTGAACGCCGCGATCATCAAGGCGAGGCTGATCACCGAGAGGCCGGGCACGGGAATGGTCATGCCGAGCGCGACGAAGAACAGCGTGATGAAGAAGTCGCGCAGCGTGGTGACCTTGGCGGTGACATCGAGCGCATAGGGGAAGGTCGAGAGCGAGACGCCGGCGATCAGCGCACCCATCTCGCGCGACAGCGACAGTTGATAGGCGGTCTCGGCGACGAGAAAGCACCAGGCGAGCGCACCGAGCAGGATCAGCTCGGGCCGCCGGGCGATCTGGTGGAAGACGCGCGGCAGCACGTAGCGGCTGACCAGAAGCGCGGCCGTGACCAGCACCGCGACGCGGCCGATCGAGAGCAGGATGACGCTGACCTGCAGATTGGCGAGACTCGGCTGCACCGCCAGGAACAGGATGGCAAAGATGTCCTGGAGCACCAGCACGCCGAGCGTGATGCGGCCCGGCAGCGTATCGAGCTCGCGCTTCTCGTAGAGCACCTTGACGATGATGACCGTGCTCGACAGCGCGCAGGCGACGCAGAGATAGACCGCATCGAAATGCCCACCGCCGAGCGACAGGCCGATGCCGACGAAGAACAGAAGCCCGAGCAGACAGCCGCCCAGCAGCTGGCTGCCCGCCGCGAACAGGATCACCCGCCCGGCCCGAACGATCTTCTTCAGATCGATCTCGAGCCCGATCATGAACAGCATGAAGATCAGGCCAAGCTCGGAGATGACGCTGATCGATTCCTGCGAATGGACCCAGCCGGCGCCGAATGGACCTATGCAGAAGCCGGCGATAAGGTAGGCCAGGATCAGCGGTTGCCGGGAGAAATGGGCGAGAAGCCCCAGCATCCAGGCGAACAGAATAGAGAGTGTGATATCGCGAATGAGCTCATGCATGCCAAATTGGTCCGTTTTGCCGCACCCTAGAGGTGGGTTGCGGTGCGACAAGCGAGCAATTCGTCACATGCGGAATGGGCTCTTCGCAGCCATGCTGCTCGCTCCCCTCGCCTTTGCCGTGCCCGCCGCCGCGCAATCCAAGGTCAGTATCGAACAAAACTTTGCCGATTCGCTCACCACGCCGCTGAAGGAGGACCTCGCCGTATCCGGCGGTTTCTACGTGCCCGCCTATTCCAGCGTCGCGATGAGCCAGGGCAAGCTGCGTGTCGACTTCTCGGTGACGCTGAGCGTACACAACGCCTCCGAGACCCAGCCGCTGGTCATCAAACGCATCGCCTATTTCGACACCGCAGGCAAGCAGGTCGAGAGCTATCTGAAGACGCCGGTGGCGTTGAGGCCGCTCGCCACCGTCTCGATCTTCATTCCGACCGACGACGTGCGCGGCGGGACCGGCGCCAATTTTCTGGTCGACTGGGCCGCCACGGGCGAGATCGCAGAACCCGTGGTCGAAGCCTTAATGGTTGGCGGCATCGCCAACGCGCATTACGCTTTCATCAGTCAGGGCCGTCCGACCAGGACGGCCGGCAAGAAGTAAGGCGGCCGGTGCAAAGCCGACGCTCAACAAGAACAAAACGAGGAACGCTCCCATGACGTCCAGCTTCGATTTCGCGCCCCTGTTTCCAGCAGGGCTGCCGGCCCCGTCTGCGCGTTGGACGGGCCTTGCCAAATACAGCTTCGTCGGCGGCAACAACGATTCCGAACAGGTGCCGCTCGACGAGCTGATCGAAGCGGCCGACACGGTGCTGCGGCGCGAGGGCCGCTCGCTCGCCACCTACGGTCTGGCGCATGGTCCGCAGGGCTACCTGCCGTTGCGCGAATTCCTGGTGACGAAACTCAAGCGCGACGCCGGCATCAGCTGCACGGTCGACGACCTCCTGATCGTCTCCGGCTCGCTGCAGGCGCTCGACCTCGTCAACGCCACCCTACTGACGCGCGGCGACACCGTGATTTTCGAGCAGGAGAGCTATCAGGGCTCCCTGACACGGCTGGCGCGGCTCGGCGTCAACGTCGTCGGCATTCCCCTCGACCAGGACGGCATGCGCATGGATCTGCTGGCCTCCGCGCTGGCCGACCTGAAGCGCCGCGGCATCCGGCCGAAATACATCTACACGATCCCGACGGTGCAGAATCCGACCGGCAGTATCATGCCCGAGAGCCGCCGCACCGAGCTGGTGCGGCTCGCGACCGAATATGGCGTGCCGATCTTCGAGGACGATTGCTATGCCGACCTCATCTGGTCGGGGCAGCGGCCGCCCGCGATCTACGCGATGAGCGAGAGCGGCGGCGTGATCCATATCGGCTCGTTCTCCAAGTCGATCGCGCCGGCGCTGCGCGTCGGCTTCGTCGTGGCGCCCTGGGAGGTGATGTCGCGGATGCTGTCGCTGAAGACGGATGCTGGCTCCGGTGCGCTGGAGCAGATGGTGCTCGCCACCTATTGCAAGCCGCATTTTTCAACTCACGTGCCGGCCCTGACCAAGGCGCTGCGCACCAAGCTCGACACGCTCATGGAAGCGCTCAACGAGCAGTTCGGGACCGCCGCTGAGTTCGAGGAGCCCAAGGGCGGCATCTTCCTCTGGGTGAAGCTGCCCGACCAGGTCGATACGCTGAAGCTGTATCAGGCCGCGCTCGCCGCCGGCGTCTCGATCAATCCGGGGCCGGAATGGTCGACCAGCAAGGGCCATTCCACCTCGCGGCTGCGGCTGTGCTTTGCCAGCCCCACGCACCAGCAGATCCGCGATGGCGTCGCCGTGCTAGCCGAAGTCTGCCGCAAGGAGTTTGGCGTGCCCGCCCGCAGCGCCAATGTGGAGAAGCGAGCCTGAGGCCCAGTCCGGACGTCTCCTCACGCCGCCTGTGGCTGACTGCCGTGAATCGCGGAAGCCAGCCGCAGCAACAGGACGATGGAGACGTTGCCTTTGCCGGCCTCGATCTGGGCGATGTAGCGCTCGGAAATCCCCGAGCGCCGGGCGAGCTCCCGGCGCGACAGATCGCAGCGCATGCGTGAGGACCGCAACCGATCGCCCAGCTCGCTCAGAAACGCGGCCTCGGAATAAGGCGGTACGGCACAGCTCCCCGGCAGTACTTCGCCCGCAAAATCCATGACTTGATTCAGCATTGCTCTATCCACGTTCGCCTTCGGGAAACGCCATCTTATCTTCGAACCGCCCCGCCTCATTGACGCGGATCAAATTCGCGGGCGATCGGCAGCCGCCGTGGCAGGGCCGCGCGCGGGATGCTAAACTTTGGAATTGTTCGAGGCGGGGTTTTTCAGGACATGATGCGTTGTTCGGGCCGCTGGATCGCGGCTGCGGTGCTGTGGGTCGCGTTCACCCCCACGGCTGGTGCCGAGACGCTGGCCGTGACCGTGGAGCAATGGGGCCTGCTCGGCTCCTGGGCGGTCGATTGCTCGGGTAGGCCCGACCGCGACCAGGGCGCGCGCTTGACTTACGAAATCCGGAAAGACGGCCGTGTGATGTACCGGCGCGATTTCGGCGAGGCCAGGGACGAGAACGAGGTGGTGTCCGCCACGGTCAATGCCGAGGGCCTGCTCAATGTCATGGTGTACTTCCCCTCGCTGCATCAGGCCCGCGAGTTCGGGTTGCTGTTGCAGAAGGACGGCAGCCTGCGCGCGATCTACAATCGCAGCGAGCGCGGCGAGTACACGATCAGCAACGGCAAATACGTCGCCAGCGGTGCGCCGACGCCCGCGCAGCAGCGCTGCGATTAGCACGCCTTCGTCTGAACATCCGTTCAGAATTCTCTCCCCGCTCCTCCGGAACGTTCGCGCAAATCTGCGGTTTAGATGTGCATTCGTTTGGAGGAGGACATCATGACGAAGCTTGGTTATGTGGTTGCGGCTCTCGGTGCGCTCGTGATCGCGGCGCCGACGCTCGCAAGTGCGGAGACGGTGGTGATCAAGCGCAGCGGCGGCTATCATCATCATCACCACGGCCCGTACGGCGCCCGCGCCGAATTCCGCGGACATCGTCATCATGGCTGGCATCGCCACCATCGCGGCGACAAGGTCGTCGTGATCAAGCGCAGCCATCGCCATCACCACTGGGACTAATGCGCAACGCGACAAGGAAATGGCCCCTCACGGGGCCATTTCTATTGTGTTCTTTTCCTTCTTCCCTTGTGGGAGAAGGTGGCATAGGCGGCCTTCGGCCGCCGTTCTTGAGAACGCCGATAATGCGCATCGGCTATTGCGCCGGATGCGGGGTTGCGTCAGCAAGTCCGAAAGTGAAAGACTCATGCGCGGAGAGAGACCCCTCACCCGTCTCGCCGCTTTGCGGCGAGACACCCTCTCCCACAGGGGGAGAGGGTAAAGAGCGCCTAATCCCACGCCGGCGCGAAGCCTGGATTGACGCAGCGTCTGTCCTTCGCCAGCGCGGCGATCTTCTCGCGATCGGCATCGTCGAGCGTGATCTTCAGCGCGTCGAGATTGGCCTGCTGGCTCTCGCGCCGCGAGGCCTTCGGGATCGCGGCGACGCCGTCCTGGTCGAGCAGCCATTTCAAAGCGACCTGCGCGGCGGTGGCATTGTGCCGGGCCCCGATGTCGGCCAGCACCGGATCGGCCACGAAACGCCCTTGCGCCAGCGGACAATAGGCAACCAGCGGGATCGACCTCGGCTGGAGATAGGCAAGCACCTTCGATTGATCGAGCATGGCGTGATATTCGACCTGGTTGCAGGCGATCGGCGCCTTGATCTCCTCGACCGCGACCTTGAGCAGCGCGGTGGTGAAATTGGCAACGCCGATGGCGCGCGTGCGCCCCTCCTCCTTGAGCGTCATCAGCGTTTCGAACACCGCCCCCCAGTTCGCGGCCTTCGACGGCCAATGCGCGAGATAGAGGTCGACATGGTCGAGCCGGAGCTTCCTAAGGCTGGCGTCGAAAGCGCGGCGGATCGCATCGGAGCTGAGGTTCTCGTGCCAGACTTTCGTGGTGACGTGCAACTCGCCACGCGACACGCCGGACGCGGCGATGGCCGCGCCGATCGCCTCCTCGTTGGCGTACATCTCGGCGGTATCGAGGTGGCGATAGCCGATCGAAAGCGCGCTCTCGACCGCGGCACGGCAGGCATCGCCCTGCATGCGGAAGGTGCCGAGGCCGAGCTTGGGCATGCTGATGCCCTGTGTTTTCAGATGATCCATGCAACAGGCTCCTGAGCAATTCAGCCCACCGGATCGCGCGGCGATGCCGCGTGAGCAGACTTTTCGGTGATGGAAAAGAAGTGGCGGGACCCCTCACCCTAGCGCGGGAGGAGCAAAGCGGCCAATCAAGATCGGGTTAGCAACCTCACCAATGCTGCGCCACCAGCGACGGATGCACCTGCGGCTGCGGCACGATGTCGACCGACCAGAGGTCGCGATTGTCGACGTCCTTCAGGGTCACCGTCATCACGCCGCTGTGGCCATCGATGTCGACCCGCCCGAAGAACTGCAAGCCGAAGCAGGGCGCGAGATTCTCGCCTTGCGCAGCGCTGCAGCCATGCTGGTACATCGCGACCGGGCCGAAGGTGTCGTCGAGCTCGCCCGGTCCCCAGCTGCCGGCATGCAGCGGGCCGGAGACGAACTCCCAGAACGGCTCGAAATCCTTAAATTGCGCCTTCTTCGGATCGTAGTAGTGCGCGGCGGTGTAATGCATGTCGGCGGTGAGCCAGACGATGTTGCGGATACCGGCGCGCGTGATGAATGCGAGCAGATCGGCGATCTCGTGCTCACGCCGGTCGGGCGGCCCATCGCCGAGCGCAACGGCATCCAGGCTGATCAGGCCAATCGGCAAGTCGGCCGCGATCACCTTCCAGGTCGCGCGCGAAGCGGCGAGCTCGCGCTTGAGCCAGGCGAGCTGCTCGGCGCCCAGGATCCAGCCGCGGTGATCATCGCCCTTGTTCCAGCTCTCGTCGCGGTAGCTGCGCATGTCGATCATGAAGACGTCGAGCAGCGGGCCATAGGCGATCTTGCGATAGACGCGGCCGTGCCGCGCGCCGATGTCGCGGATTGGCATGAAGTCGAAGAAGGCCCGGCGGGCTCGCGCGACCAGGCGCGGGGTGCCGTCGTCCTCGTGTCCGGACTCGTCATAGGTCCCGATCGGCGACCAGTCGTTGGTCACCTCGTGATCGTCCCATTGCGCGAACATCGGCACCTGCGCATGGAAGGCGCGAAAGTGTTCGTCGAGATGGTTGTATTTGTAGTTGCCGCGGAACTGCGCCAGGGTGTGCGCCACCTCCGACTTCTCTTCGGTGACGAGGTTGCGCCAGGTCTCGCCGTTCGGCAGCTTCTGTTCGGAAGGGATCGTGCAGTCCGCGTAGATGTGATCGCCACAGTGGATGAAGAAATCCGGATTGTTATCGAGCATGGTGCGATAGCTGCGATAGCCGCCGCGGGAGACGTCGATGCCCCAGCCCTGGCCCGCGGTGTCACCGGACCACAGAAACGAGATCGACTGGCGCGCTGCCGGCGCGGTGCGGAAATGCCCGACGCGGCTTCCACCGAGGAGACCGGTGGCGATGTCGTCGAAGCGGATGCGGTAGAAGATGTCTTGCCCAGGCGGCAGATCCGCCAGCAGGAGTTTTGCAGTGAGATCGGTGTCGGGCAACGCATCGCCGGAAGCCGAGGCGATGATGGTCTTGAAGCTCTCGACCGTAGAGCATTCCACCTGCATCCGCGCGGGCCGATTGGCGCGCGCCCAGATCACCGCGGAGCCGCCGGAGACATCGCCGGACTGAATGCCGCCTGCGATCTGCGGCCGATCGGCGGCGCGGCTCAAATGAGGCTTCGCGAGCGCGGCGATGGCGAGACTGGAAGCGGAGCGGACCAGAAACTGCCGCCGGGTCCATGCGCGCGAGGCGCGGAGCTTTGCCATTCAGGAGACCTTCGTCGAATCGCGACGGAAGGTGCCTGCGCTCCTTGACTCCCGGCTTACGGTTTCTTGACTCCGCGCCTACGGTTTTGCGACGCGGGGATGACGCCTGTGATCACCGCTTCCAGTTGCAGATGCCGCCGGAGCGGCATGGCCAGGTCTGGATGCGGGTGTCCAGTGCCTGCGCATCGAGCGGGTTGCCGCGGCGGTGCGCGAGCTTGGCGCGGGCCGCGCCCCGCGGCTGGCTGCTCGCCGCATGCGCGCTCTTCGGCTCGGCCACACGAACACGTTCGGCGGCAACCTTCTTCGGCACATCGACCGGCTCAGCACGCGCCTGCGCTTCGTTCGCGCCACGCGCTTCGAGCGCGACCGGCGCGAAGTGCGTCTCCGGCCCGAGACGTTTCGGCGACAGCACCGCCTTGGAGAGATCGAGACCGAGATATTCGCCGGGCTTGTAGTCGTCGGCGCGCGCAACACCGGCCCCTGCGACCAGGAGGGCGAGGGCAATTGCGAAGGGAACGCTTTTCAGGACCACGGACGCCTCCTGAAATCGATTTATGAAAGGGGCAATTTACCCCTATCTAAGAGGCGCCGCGCGTAATTCCAGCGGTCA
This sequence comes from Bradyrhizobium sp. NBAIM08, assembly GCF_020193935.1. Taxonomy (NCBI): domain Bacteria; kingdom Pseudomonadati; phylum Pseudomonadota; class Alphaproteobacteria; order Hyphomicrobiales; family Nitrobacteraceae; genus Bradyrhizobium; species Bradyrhizobium sp. NBAIM08. The sequence continues at coordinate 52,577 of NZ_JADYVR010000018.1, forward strand.
GATGCCGCCGTGGTTAAGAAGTTTGACGGTGTCAGGCGACCTTTCGCGCAGCGTCCGTCCCGTCCAGGAACCCCATCAGGCGGCTGCGGATGATGGTTTCAGCCTCGCCCATGATGCGATCGATGAGCTCCTTGCAGGAAGGAATGTCGTGGATGAGACCTGCGACCATGCCGCAGCTCCAGGCGCCGGCATCCATCTGGCCGTCCAGCATGATCCTGGGATAGACGCCCGCGACCTGGTCGTGGATGTCGTCGATCGTGAGCTTGGCGCCCTTCTCGCGCTCGATCTCGAGCAGGCGGTCGACATTGGCGTTCTTCAGGACGCGCTCGGTATTGCGCAACGCCCGCATGATCAGGCGGGTGTCGAGCTCGGTGGCCGCGACCAGCGCGTTCTTGACGTTCTGGTGCACCGGCGCTTCCTTGGTGGCGATGAAGCGCGTGCCCATGTTCATACCGGCCGCGCCCAGCGAGAGCGCCGCGACCAGGCTGCGCCCATCGGCCATGCCGCCGGAGGCGACGAACGGGATCTTCAGCTCTTCCGCCGCACGCGGCAGCAGGATCATGTTGGGAATGTCGTCCTCGCCGGGATGGCCGCCGCACTCGAAGCCGTCGACGCTGACGGCGTCGCAGCCGATGCGCTCGGCCTTCAGCGAGTGGCGCACCGATGTGCATTTGTGAATCACCTTGATGCCGGCGGCCTTCAGCGCCGGCATGTAGGCTTCCGGGCTGCGGCCCGCGGTCTCCACCGCCTTGATGCCGCCCTCGACGATGGCCGCGATATATTCCGGATAAGGCGGCGCCGAGAAGGCCGGCAGGAAGGTGAGGTTGACGCCGAACGGCTTGTCCGTCATGTCGCGGCAGCGCGCGATCTCCTTGGCGAGCAGCTCGGGTGTCTTCTGCGTGAGACCGGTGATGATGCCGAGCCCGCCGGCATTGGAGACGGCAGCGGCCAGCTCGGCGAAGCCGACGAAATGCATGCCGCCCTGGATGATCGGGTGCTCGATGCCGAACAGTTCGGTGATCGCGGTCTTCACTGAAAATCCTCCCGGTTTTGCTTGATGTTGAGCTCAGTCTAGCCGGACTTTCTCGCGGCGGTCACCATTTCTCTCCGAAGGGGCGGATCTCCATCTCGAAGGTCCAGGCGCTCTTCGGCTGCTGGTAGAGCTGCCAATAGGCGCTCGCGACCGATGACGGCGGCATCAGGAGATCGGGATTATCGAGCGCATTCGGCCCGAGCGCCTCGAGCCGGCGCTGGCGCACCCATTCGGTGTCGACGCCGGAATCGATGATGAGATGGGCGACGTGGATGTTCTTCGGCCCGAGCTCGCGCGCCATCGCCTGCGCGACCGCGCGCAGGCCGAACTTGGCGCTGGCGAAGGCGGCATACCCGCTGCCGCCGCGCAGGCTTGCAGTCGCACCCGTGAAAAAGATGTTGCCGCCGCCGCGCGGCAGCATCAGCCGCGCCGCCTCACGGCCCGCGAGGAAGCCGGAATAGCAGGCCATCTCCCACACTTTCCGAAACACGCGCTCGGTGGTGTCGAGGATCGGGAAATTGACGTTGGCGCCGACGTTGAAGATGCAGACTTCGAGCGGTGCATGCTTGTCGGCGTCGTTGAGGAAGGCGATGACCTCGTCTTCCTTCCGCGCGTCGAGTGAGCGGGCGTGGATCTCGCCGCCGGCGGCTTCGATCTCTTGCACCAGCGGCGCCAGCTTATCGCCATTGCGGCGGCCGGCGAAAACCGAGAACCCTTCGGCGGCAAACTTCTTGGCGATCTCGGCGCCGATGAAATCGCCGGCTCCGATGACGGCCGCAGTGGCGTTTCGCTTGGACAAGACCGCCTCCTCCCATGGGCCGCGCTGCGAGCGCGCGGCATTTATGTGCCGGAGGCTATAGTTCAAAAATAGAACTGTCAAACTGAGCGGCTGAATGTTAGCTTCTAGTGAAAATCTCTCTGATCGATCAACTTAGTTCCTTTTTCAGACTGACGACTTGCAGGAACCGCATCATGAAATGGGACACGCTGGAGGAAGAGCCCTGCTCGCTCGCGCGCACCGTCGCCGCGATTGGCGACCGCTGGACGCTGCTGATCCTGCGCGAGTGCTTCCTGCGGGTACGGCGGTTCGAAGCGTTTCAGTCCTCGCTGCAGATCACACGCCATCTGCTCTCGGAGCGGCTGAAGAAGCTGGTCCGCTTCGGCATCCTGCGCCGCGTCCCCTATTCCGAGGCACCGAAGCGCTACGAATACATCCTCACCCAGAAGGGGCTCGACCTCTACCCGATCATCATGGCGATGGTGCATTGGGGCGACGTCCATATGGGCGACGAGCGCGGCCGCCCGCTGCTGCACGAGCACAAGAGCTGCGGCAAGCTGTTCGATCCCGTAATGGTGTGCTCGGAATGCGGCGAGGTGCTGCATGCCAAGCAGGTGCATGTGCATGCGGGCCCGGGGCGGAGAGAAGCGGCGGAGTGAGTGAGGCGCCGCGCCTCTCAAAGCTCAAGCGAAGGGAACACCGTAATAGGAGTTGATGCCGCGCACGGCGGCGTCGTCGCTCCAGTTCCAGTCGGTCTTCTCACCGTATTTCGGCGCGCCTTCCAGATCCTTGGCGGTGATCGCAGTCACGTAACCGCCGAGCTCGGTGTCGTACTTCAGCGACTGCCAGGGCAACGGATAGTGATCATTGCCGAGGCCGAGAAAGCCGCCGAAACCAAGCACCGCATATGAGACCTTGCCGCTGATCTTGTCGATCATGACCCGTTCGATTGAACCGATCTTGTTGCGATCGGCACCGTAGACCGCGGTTCCCTCGACCTTGTCGCTTCCGATCAGCCGGCCCATCTCGTTACGGTCCAGTTCGCTCTGATTGAGCATCGTTATTCTCCACTCGGCCATTTGTGAATCAACCGAAAGGGGTGCGCGATCGTTCCGGCGCGTGTTCCGGAAATGCTTGGGAACATCGCCACAAAGAACCGGTTCTCTGAGGCTATCGAGGCCGCAACAGAGAAAGCCGCCCGCAATGTCCCAGACCGTCTCCGACTTCATCATTCAGCGCCTGCACCAATGGGGCGTGCGCCACATCTTTGGCTATCCCGGCGACGGCATCAACGGCGTGTTCGGTGCGATGAACCGGGCGGGCGGCAACATCGGCTTCGTGCAGGCGCGGCACGAGGAGATGGCGGCATTCATGGCAACCGCCTACGCAAAATTCTCAGGTCAGCTCGGCGTCTGCATTGCGACCTCCGGTCCCGGCGCCTCGCATCTCGTCACCGGGCTGTACGATGCGCTGCTCGATCACCAGCCGGTGCTGGCGATCGTCGGCCAGCAGTCGCGCAACGCCCTCGGCGGTCAATATCAGCAGGAACTCGACCTCCTCTCGATGTTCAAGGACGTCGCGGGCGCCTATGTCATGCAGGCCTCCTCGCCTGCGCAGGTGCGGCACCTGATTGATCGGTCGGTGCGGATCGCACTGGCGCGGCGGACTCCCACCGTCATCATCTTGCCCAACGACTTGCAGGAGGAGGCTTACGAGGACCCGCCCCGCGCCCACGGCACGCTGCACTCGGGCGTTGGATATAGCGCGCCTAAAGTCATTCCTCGTGATGCCGATCTCGACCGCGCCGCGGAGATCCTCAATGCCGGCAAAAAGGTCGCAATGCTCGTCGGCGCCGGAGCGCTCGGCGCCACCGACGACGTCATCGCGGTCGCCGACCGGCTGTCGGCCGGCTGCGCCAAGGCGCTGCTGGGCAAGGCGGCGCTGCCCGACGACCTGCCATGGGTCACCGGCTCGATCGGCCTGCTCGGCACGGAGCCCAGCTACAACATGATGATGGAATGCGACACGCTGCTGATGGTGGGCTCGGCCTTTCCTTACGCCGAATTCCTGCCGAAGGAAGGCAGCGCGCGCGGCGTCCAGATCGACATCGACGCCGGCATGATGTCGATCCGCTTTCCCATGGAGGTCGGCCTCATCGGAGATGCCGCCGAGACGCTGCGCGCATTGCTGCCGCGGCTGAAGCCCAAGAGCGACGGCGCCTGGCGCCAGGGCATTCAGGACGACGTTGCGACCTGGTGGAAGACTTTGGATGGCCGCGCGCATCAGCCCGCCGCGCCAGTCAATCCGCAGCTCGTCGCCTGGGAATTGTCGCCGCGCCTGCCCGACCGCGCCATCATCACCAGCGATTCCGGCTCATGCGCCAACTGGTTCGCCCGCGACCTGAAGATGCGGCGCGGCATGACAGCCTCGCTCTCCGGCGGGCTCGCCTCGATGGGCGCTGCGGTGCCTTACGCGCTCGCGGCCAAATACGCCCAGCCCGACCGCCCCGTGATTGCACTCGTCGGCGATGGCGCCATGCAGATGAACAACATGGCCGAGCTGATCACCGCGGCGAAGTATTGGCGCGACTGGAAGGACCCGCGTTTCATCGTCTGCGTCTTCAACAACGAGGACCTCAACCAAGTCACCTGGGAGCAACGCATCATCAACGGTGATCCCAAGTTCGAGGCGTCACAGCGCATTCCCGACGTCTCCTATTCGCGCTTCGCCGAACTGATCGGCCTGCGCGGCATCTTCGTCGACAGCCCACAGCTGCTCGGCTCGGCCTGGGAACAGGCGCTAACAAGCGAGATGCCCGTCGTGCTGGAAGTGAAAACCGATCCCGAGGTGCCGCCGCTGCCGCCGCACATCACCTTGCAGCAGGCGAAGAACTTCTCGCTCGCCCTGATGAAGGGCGACCCGAACGAGAGCGGGATGATCAAGGGAGCAGCGCGGCAGGTGCTGGAATCGATCCTGCCAGGAAAGCAATGAGGCCAGCCATGAGTGATTTCCGCGACATCCGGCACGGCGTCAACGATCCGGTCGACGGTCTCGACGTCAAGCGCCGGATCAGTGACAACCCCACCTCCCGCGAGCAGGCGCAGCACTACGCGGACGTACGGGCCGACGCGACCGCCACGGCGGCCGAACCGTTCCTGCCCGAACGGCTTCGACGCAAGCCGACAGATCCCATCAATCCGCGCACCGGACGGAATCGCGCGGATTAGCCGTTAGGAACCTCGGCCCCGGCGGCGTGTTGGTCGCCGCACGTCGCCGGCAAGCGGCCACGCGACCTTTTCGGAAGGATTTGACCATGAAACGCACAATCATCGCTCTTGCCTGCATGATTCTCGCAGGCCCCGCTCTCGCCCAGTCGCTGGGCGAAAAGACCGGCGTGAATTCGGCGCTCGGCGTTGCGCCTGCGACCGCGGACTTCGTGACGCAGGTCGCGATCAGCGACATGTTTGAGATCGAATCGAGCAAGCTCGCCCAGCAGAAGGGCAACGCGGAAGAGAAAGCCTTCGCGCAGCAGATGATCACCGATCACACCAAGACGAGCAACGAGCTCAAGGGACTGGTCGGCAATGGCAAGGTGCAGGCCAAGCTGCCGACGGCGCTCGACAGCTCGCATCAGAGCAAGATCGACAAGCTCAAGAATGCGAGCGGCAAGGATTTCAGCTCGGACTACAATTCCTATCAGGTCAGCGCGCATGAAGATGCCGTGTCGCTGTTCGAGCGCTACGCCAAGGGCGGCGACAATGCCGAGCTCAAGGATTGGGCCGGCAAGACGCTCCCGGCGTTGAAGCACCACCTCGAGATGGCCAAGAACCTCGGCCGGGCGCCGAGCGTCGGCCAATCCAGCAAGTAACGCATTGCTGAGGGATGCCGGCCCTGCCGGCGTCCCTTCTCGCGCGCGATGAGAACGTCATCGCGCTGCCGCTGGGCGGTGCCTGCCGGTTGAGCCAGGAACCTTCTTTGTTTCCAGGCTTTACAAACTGTCACGGAGGAACAGTCGCCGACGGACCGATGGCCCTTGTAATAGTCAAACCCACCCGGATCGACACGGCGATCGCCAACGAGATCGCGCACAATACCAACTCGGGGCTCGAGCATGCCGCCCAGGCCATGACCTGGGGCGCCGACGAGCATGTCCTGGTTGCGCTCGCGGCAGCAGGATGGCTCTACACCCGCTTCCGGCACCCGCAGCAGCGCCCCGTTGCCGATCACGTCCTGATCGTGTCGCTGGCGACGGCCGTGTTACCACATGTCTTGAAATCCGTGTTCGATCAGACGAGGCCCGACCGGCTGACGGTGAGCGGCCATGGGCGCGGTGTTCCCTTTTCGGGGCGCGCGCACGATGCATTTCCCTCAGGTCACGCCGTGCATATGGGCGCCCTTGCCTCGGCCGCAGGCCTGTTGCCGCCGGCCCCGGGCAACCTGGCGCGCTCCTTTGCGGTAGCGCTGTCCCTGACGCGCGTCGCGCTGCTCGCGCACTGGGCCAGCGATGTCGTGGCAGGTTTCATGCTGGGCATCGTTGTCGAGCGCCTGTTCCGGCCGTTCACGATGGCGAAGTCACGGCAGCGGCAGCGCAGGGCCGGGGGACAGCCATGACTGAATATCTCGTGCGCTTCGTCGCAGGCGGCCTGATCGTATCCGTCTTCGCGATCCTCGGTGACATGCTGCGGCCGAAGAGCTTTGCCGGGCTGCTCGGCGCCGCACCGTCGGTGGCGCTTGCCACCCTCTCCATCGCAGTGGTCCAGCACGGCCCGCAATATGCTGCGGCCCAGAGCTGGACGATGATCTATGGCGCCGTCGCACTCGCCTGCTACAGCGTCGTCGTCTGCCACCTCCTGATGAGGTTCCGTTTCGGCGCGCTTCCAGCCACGATCCTTGCCTTTGCCGCATGGCTCGTTGTCGCCTTCGGCCTGCTCGCCGGCCTGGGAGGTGCCGCCTGATGCTGGTGAAGCTATCGACATCGGCGCTGAAAGAGACGCGGTGGTACGAGTACGCCATTCGCTTCGTGCTCGGCGGCGGTGCGACGGTGCTCGCGGGCGTTATCGGCTCGAAGTTCGGCCCGTCCGTCGGCGGGCTCTTTCTTGCTCTTCCGGCCATCTTCTGCGCCAGCGCGACGCTGATCGAAAGCCACGAGCGTCACGCCAAGGAGAAGGCCGGCCTGAGCGGGCGGCGTCGCGGACAGAAGGCCGCGGCGCTCGATGCTGCCGGCGCCGCGCTCGGTAGCATCGGCCTCGCCGCGTTCGCCGCTATCTTCCATTTAATCGTCGGGGCAAGCGTCGCGCTCGCTTTTTTCGCCGCGCTGACGGTCTGGGCCATCGTGTCCGTGTCGGCCTGGTGGCTCAGACGCAAGCTTCGCAGTGTCTCCCACAAATCGCGCCGATCAGGCCATTCGCCGTCGGCAACGGGCTCTCGCTTCGCAGAGCCTTAAAGCGCGATGAGATTTGGATGAATCGTCATCGCGCTTTAGATTGTTGTTTACGCATGATCTTTGCGGAAAACCGCTTCGCACTTTTTCGGATCATGCCCTAGCTCGCTTTCGCTCCCGTCGAAGGCTGCGATTGCGGCGGCTGGAGGCCCGGGCTGTTGGCCCAGCGCTCGACCTCATCGATGATCTTCTGCTGGCTTGGCCGCACCGGCTCGGGCGCTGCGGGTTCTTCGGAAAGCTTGCGAGGTAACCTGACTTCGTCCGTCATGGTCTCTCTCCCTTCCGGAACAATGCCTTACGGCGGCATGCGTTTCAATAAATTATTGATTTTATTGGATTTCCTATTCACTTGCAGACTTCGTCGGCTTTCGCGGAACTCAATCAAGTTTGGTTCGTTGAGTAAGCTACTCAACCTACTCAATTTGCGTGATCGCCATGAACGACCTTCGCGCCGAGCGCCTTCAGGTCATGCTCTCGCCGGAAGAGTTGGCCGCCATTGACGATTTCCGGTTCAAGCACCGCATGCCGACGCGGGCGGCAGCAGTCCGCGAACTCCTGAAGTTCGGACTGGCCGCTGTGGGCGTCGATGCCGCTGCCGGCGTGAAGTCGAGCAGCTTCGGCGTATTCGGCCGCGGGCCTGAAGGACATACTCAGGGGGATCCGGAGAGCGGCGCCGAATGACGCACGGAAAGCCCCTCCAAAAGCAAACGACCCCGGCACGGTGGGTGCCAGGGCCGTCCTTGGAGATTGCTTCCGGCGCACCGGGGGCATGACTGCCGGAAGCAATCCGTCGACACTTCCCGCGGAAATTCGTTCCTGGTGAGAGCTAGCCCGTGGCGTCGCTCGAGCCGTCCGGCATGGCGCCGGAACCCGGCGTCTTGATGTTGTCGTTCAGCTTGGGATCGCGCGTCGCTTCACGCGAGGGGGAGCCTTTCGGATCCGCCTTGTGCACGGATTGCGCACGTTCCTTGTCGCGGGGCTGCACCTCCCCACGCTTGTCCTTGACGATGCCTTGGTCGGAATGGGCCATGATGCGCTCTCGCTTCTGCTGATGTGTCGGAGCGCTTACGCATAGCGGCGTCGAATGTTCCGCTGCGGCAATCAGCTGCGCACGGCGTGGACGGGAGATGCGCTCTCGAGATGCACCTGTCGCACCGTGGTCACCGTCGCGAACGCGACGGAGACGCCAAAGGCGAGAATGAGGGAGAGAAGAGCCAGACGCGGAGCCATCGCCAAACCTCCTTCTGCAATTGGAATCTCCGCGATCGACGTTCCCGGATGATCCCAATCAGTTGTGCGCCTTCCGTGAGCGGTCTCACATGCAGATTCTTGAAGACGAGCTCACCCGTTCCGCTTTGGAGCTGCATGGACGGGAACGGGCGAAATTTCGCCGTCGAGCCAATCCTGCTCGTTGGCGAGTGCCGTCCAGGCGTCGGCCATGCGCGAATAGCGCTTATGGGCGGGCTGTCCGTCAGCGCGCTCGGCAAGCTGAAGACAATTGTCAGCGTTGTCTCTGAAGACGTCAGACTGTTTCATATAGAGGACGTGGGGACGGAACTCTTGCGCCGCAACCCGCTTACCGGATCGTAATGGTCGGGGAACTTTCGCACGCGGTTCGTCATTGAAGATCGATGCGAGTTGTCGCCGCAATCATTCTGGCATTGATCAGCACCTCGGCGCTTGCCGACAGCCTTGGCGAACGAAAGCCCGGCGCACGGGCGCCCTCCGCGATCGAGGTGATCAGCGGCGCCTACAATTTCAGCCGGTTTCAACAGGGGCTGCTCGAGAACACCGACCTCAAGGGCAACGCCGAGGTCAAGAACCTCGCCGCCCTGCGCGCCGAGGAAGCGGCTAAGCGCGACAAGCGACTGAAAGAGGTCCAGGAGGCGATCGGCGCGGAACTGCAGCTCGGCAGGGCAACATCCTCGAGCGCGAGCCTCGTCGAGCCCGAAATGTCGGATGGTCCGGCCTATGTCAGAAGCTTCTATGCCGCGCAGATTCCCGAGTATGAGTCGATCATCAGCCTGCTCGAACGCTATCTGACGGCGCCCGACAATGCAGCGCTCGCAGCGTTCGCGCGCGAACAACTGCCGCTGCTGCGCGCGCAGGTCAGGGACGCCGAGCGCACCATGGCGGACAAATAACTCTACTTGGCGTTCGGATGTTGCTGGCTCTGCGGCCGCACGGTGCGGTCGCTCTCCGGCATCTTGTCGCGACCCGCATCGCCGTTGTCGTCCTTGCCGCCGGACGAGGACGTGCCGCTTCCGCTTGGATTCGAGCGGGTGGCCGCTCCGGTGGTCGGCGTGTCCGCCTGCGGGTTGGCGGAGCTTGCGGCGGGGTCGCCCGTCACGGAGCCGCGCCCGCTTGGCGCACCGCCCTGCGCCAGAGCCGACCCCGCGGCAAGCGCCGTGATGGCGATGGCGAAAATTGCTGCCTTCATGTCCGTTCTCCCTGTCTGCGCTGGCTAACCGTCAGGCTCGGCGCTCCGTTCCGAAGCAGGGCTGCGGACGTCGGACGCGTTGACGACCCGCCCCTGCGGCCTTTTTCCTTTCGAGCGGTATGGAACAAACCGGTCGGTCCGTTGTTAACTCGGCCGGGCTGAGCAAAGCGGGTTCCATTTCCTTGCGCCGTACGTTGGCGCTTGATTTCGAATTTGGCTGACGCTCTTATTTCGTCGAACGCGTCTTGCCTCAGATTCGGCCGACGCCTGCGGGGGAAACAGTATGAGCGACCTCGATTCCGGAACTGCATCACGCTCCGGTCGTCGCGTCCCAAAGCCAAAAATCAACGGTACGTCCGAGTCAGATTCCCGAGCGGAACTGCTGCTCGCCCTCCAGGCGATGCGCAGCGGTGACTTTTCGGTGCGCATGAGCGGCGACTATCTCGGTATCGACGGCAAGATCGCCGACACTTTTAACGAAATTATCGCCGCCAACCAGCGCATGGCACAGCAGCTCGAGCTGGTGGGCCAGGTGGTGGGACGCGAAGGCAAGACCCGCCAGCGCGTGAAATTCGGCCTCGCCTCGGGCTCCTGGGCCGACATGGAAGGTTCGGTCAACACGCTGATCGACGACTTGTTGTGGCCGACGCGCGAGGTGACACGCGCGGTTGCCGCTGTCGCCCAGGGCGACCTGCTGCAGACCGTCAAGCTCGACGTCGACGGCCGTCCGCTCCGCGGCGAGTTCTTGCAGTCGGCGACGATCGTCAACACCATGATCAAGCAGCTCGGCGTGTTCACCTCGGAGGTGACGCGCGTGGCGCGCGAGGTCGGCACCGAAGGCAAGCTCGGCGGCCAGGCCCAGGTGCCGGAGGTGACCGGCGTCTGGAAGGACCTCACCGAGAGCGTCAACTCGATGGCGAACAACCTGACCAACCAGGTTCGCAACATCGCCGAGGTGACGATCGCGGTCGCCAACGGCGACCTCTCCAAGAAGATCACGGTCGACGTCCGCGGCGAGATCCTCCAGCTCAAGGAAGCCATCAATACGATGGTGGACCAGCTGCGCTCCTTCGCCTCCGAAGTGACGCGCGTGGCGCGCGAGGTCGGCACCGACGGCAAGCTCGGCGGCCAGGCCATCGTGCCCGGCGTCGCCGGCACCTGGAAGGACCTGACCGACTCCGTCAACGCGATGTGCGGCAACCTGACCGCACAGGTCCGCAACATCGCCAACGTCACCACCGCCGTGGCGCGCGGCGACCTCTCGCGCAAGATCACCGTGGACGTGCGCGGCGAGATCCTGGAGCTGAAGGACACCATCAACACCATGGTGGACCAGCTCAACTCGTTCGCCTCGGAGGTCACGCGCGTCGCGCGCGAGGTGGGCACCGAGGGCAAGCTCGGCGGTCAGGCCCAGGTGCCCGGCGTGGCCGGCACCTGGAAGGACCTCACCGACAACGTCAACTTCATGGCCTCCAACCTGACCGCGCAGGTCCGCAACATCGCCGACGTCGCGACCGCCATCGCGAGCGGCGACTTGTCGAAGAAGATCACGGTGAACGTCTCGGGCGAGATCCTTCAGCTGAAGGAGACGCTCAACACCATGGTCGACCAGCTCAACGCCTTCGCCGGCGAAGTGACGCGCGTCGCCCGCGAGGTCGGCACCGAGGGCCGGCTCGGCGGCCAGGCCAACGTGCTCGGCGTCGCCGGCACCTGGAAGGACCTCACCGAGAGCGTCAACTCGATGGCCTCGAACCTGACCGCGCAGGTCCGCAACATCGCCGAGGTGACCACCGCGGTCGCCGGCGGCGATCTCTCGAAGAAGATCACCGTGGACGTGCGCGGCGAGATCCTCGAGCTGAAGGACACCATCAACACGATGGTGGACCAGCTCAACGCCTTCGCCGGCGAAGTCACGCGCGTGGCGCGCGAGGTCGGCACCGAAGGCAAGCTCGGCGGTCAGGCGGTGGTGCGCGGCGTCGGCGGCACGTGGAAGGACCTCACCGACAGCGTCAACTCGATGGCCTCGAACCTCACGGGCCAGGTACGCAACATCGCCGAGGTCGCAACCGCGGTGGCGAAGGGCGACTTGTCCAAGAAGATCACGGTGAACGTCTCGGGCGAAATCCTTCAGCTGAAGGAAACGCTCAACACCATGGTCGACCAGCTCAACGCCTTCGCCGGCGAAGTCACGCGCGTGGCGCGCGAGGTCGGCACCGACGGCAAGCTCGGCGGCCAGGCCGACGTGCCCGGCGTCGCCGGCACCTGGAAGGACCTGACCGACTCCGTGAACTCGATGGCGGGTAACCTCACCGCGCAGGTCCGCAACATCGCGGAAGTTGCCACCGCCATCGCCGGCGGCGACCTGTCGCGCAAGATCACCGTGGACGTGCGCGGCGAGATCCTTCAGCTCAAGGACACGCTGAACACCATGGTCGACCAGCTCAACCGCTTCGCGGGCGAGGTGACGCGCGTGGCGCGCGAGGTCGGCACCGAAGGCCGCCTCGGCGGTCAGGCCAACGTGCCCGGCGTCGCCGGCACCTGGAAGGATCTCACCGACAGCGTCAACTCGATGGCGGGTAACCTCACCGCCCAGGTCCGCAACATCGCCGAGGTGACGACCGCGGTGGCGCGCGGCGACCTCTCGCGCAAGATCACCGTCGACGTGAAGGGCGAAATCCTCGAGCTGAAGAACACCATCAACACCATGGTGGACCAGCTCAACGGCTTTGCCGGCGAAGTCACGCGCGTGGCGCGCGAGGTCGGCACCGAAGGCAAGCTCGGCGGCCAGGCCGAGGTGCCCGGCGTCGCCGGCACCTGGAAGGACCTCACCGACAACGTCAACTTCATGGCCTCCAACCTGACGGCGCAGGTCCGCAACATCGCCGAGGTCGCAACCGCGATCGCCGGCGGCGACCTGTCGAAGAAGATCACGGTGGACGTACGCGGCGAGATCCTTCTCCTGAAGGACACGCTGAACACCATGGTCGAGCAGCTCCGCTCCTTCGCCGCCGAAGTCACGCGCGTGGCGCGCGAGGTCGGCACCGAGGGCCGGCTCGGCGGTCAGGCCGTGGTGCCCGGCGTCGGCGGCACCTGGAAGGATCTCACGGACAACGTCAACCTGTTGGCTGCGAACCTCACCACCCAGGTCCGCAACATCGCCGAAGTCACCACGGCGGTCGCGCGCGGCGACCTCTCGCGCAAGATCACCGTGGATGTGAAGGGCGAAATCCTGGAGCTGAAGAACACCATCAACACCATGGTGGACCAGCTCAACGCCTTCGCCGGCGAAGTGACGCGCGTCGCACGCGAGGTGGGCACGGAAGGAAAGCTGGGCGGCCAGGCCCAGGTGCCCGGCGTCGCCGGCACCTGGAAGGATCTCACCGACACCGTCAACTTCATGGCGGCGAACCTGACCGAGCAGGTGCGCGGCATCGTCAAGGTGGTGACCGCGGTCGCCAACGGCGATCTGAAGCAGAACCTCACGGTGAAGTCGAAGGGCGAGGTCGCGGCGCTCGCCGACACCATCAACAACATGACCGAGACGCTCGCGACCTTCGCCGATCAGGTGACGTCGGTGGCGCGCGAGGTCGGCGTCGAAGGCCGGCTCGGCGGCCAGGCCAACGTGCCCGGCGCTGCCGGCACCTGGAAGGATCTCACCGGCAACGTCAACCTGCTCGCGGCCAACCTGACCTCGCAGGTGCGCGCGATCGCGGAAGTCGCAACTGCGGTGACCAAGGGCGACCTGACGCGGTCGATCCAGGTCGACGCCCGCGGCGAAGTGGCGGAGCTGAAGGACAACATCAACACGATGATCACCAACCTCCGTCTCACGACGGACGTGAATACCGAGCAGGACTGGCTCAAGACCAACCTCGCCAAGTTCACCAACATGCTCCAGGGACAGCGCGATCTCACCACGGTCGGCCGATTGCTGCTCACCGAATTGTCGCCGCTGGTGAACGCCCATACGGGCGTGATCTACCAGGTCGAGAACGAGAACGATCCCCAGCTCCTGCTGCTCGCCTCCTACGCCAGCGACGGCGTCTACCCCTATCAGCCGGTGCTGCAGTTCGGCGAAGGCCTGATCGGCCAATGCGCCTTCGACAAGCGGCCGCGCGTCGTCTCCGACATTCCCTCGGACGTGGTGCCGATCAACTCGGCGCTGTTCCGCGTCGCCCCGAAGAACCTCGTCGTGCTCCCGGTCCTGTTCGAAGGCCAGGTCAAGGCCGTGATCGAGCTCGCCTCGCTGGTCTCCTTCACGACCTCGCAGATGACGTTCCTGGAGCAGCTCACCGACTCCATCGGCATCGTGCTCAATTCGATCGAAGCCACGATGCAGACCGAAGGCCTGCTCAAGCAGTCGCAGCAGCTCGCCGGCGAGCTGCAGACCCAGCAGCGCGAATTGCAGCAGACCAACGACCAGCTCGAGCAGAAGGCGCAGCAGCTCGCCGAGCGCAACGTCGAGGTCGAACGCAAGAACCAGGAAATCGAGCAGGCCCGCCGCGCGCTCGAGGAGAAGGCGACCGAGCTCGCGCTGACGTCGAAGTACAAGTCCGAATTCCTCGCCAATATGAGCCACGAGCTGCGTACGCCGCTGAACTCGATCCTGATCCTCGGACAGCAGCTCAGCGACAATCCCGATGGCAACCTCTCGGCCAAGCAGGTCGAGTTCGCCCGCACCATCCATGGTGCCGGCACCGACCTGCTCAACCTCATCAGCGACATTCTCGATCTCTCCAAGATCGAGTCCGGCACCGTGACGGTCGACGCCGAGGAAATCCTGACCGCGAACCTGCTCGAGACCGTCGGCCGGCCGTTCCGGCACGAGGCGGACAACCGCAACCTGTCGTTCAAGATCGACGTCGATCCGAACCTGCCGCGCAGCATCGTGACCGACTCCAAGCGGCTGCAACAGGTTCTGAAGAATCTGCTCTCCAACGCCTTCAAGTTCACCGCCGACGGCGAAGTGCGCCTGAAAGTCGCCGGCGCAATCGGCGGCTGGGGGTCGGATCATCCGGTGCTGAACTCGGCGCCGGCCGTGATCGCCTTCGAAGTGTCCGACACCGGCATCGGCATTCCCCTGGAGAAGCAGAAGCTGATCTTCGAGGCGTTCCAGCAGGCCGATGCCGGCACCAGCCGCAAATATGGCGGCACCGGCCTCGGCCTTGCGATCAGCCGCGAGCTTGCCAGCCTGCTCGGCGGCGAGATCCACCTGCGCAGCGCGCCGGGCAAGGGCTCGACCTTCACGCTCTATCTGCCCTTGAAATATTCCGGCCCGACCCTCGCGCCGCGGGCGCCGGCGTCACAGCAATACGGCCAGCCGCCGGCGCTGCAGCCTGCCGCGCCTGACCAGCAGCGCGTTATCGAGCAGCTGCCCGACGACCGCCTCAACCTCGAGCCCGGCGACACCATTCTCCTGATCGTCGAGGACGATCCGCATTATGCCCGCGTGCTGGTCGATCTGGCCCGCGACAAGGGCTTCAAGGTCCTGGTCGCCGCGCGCGGCGCCGAGGCCCTCGAGCTCGCCAAGCAATACCAGCCGACGGCCGTCTCGCTCGACGTGTTCCTGCCCGACATGCTCGGCTGGACCGTGCTGAGCCAGCTCAAGCACAATCCGCTCACCCGCCACATCCCGGTCCAGATCATCACGCTCGACGAGGACCGCCAGCATGCGCTGGCGCGCGGCGCCTTCTCCTTCGTCAACAAGCCGACGACGACCGAGGGCGTCTCGGCCGCGCTGACGCAGATCAAGGAATATGCGCGGCCGCGGCGCAAGCGGCTCTTGATCGTCGAGGACAACGAGGCCGAGCGGCTCTCGATCCGCGAGCTGCTGCACCACGACGACATCGAGATCCTGGCCACGGATACCGGGGCAGGCGCGCTCACGACGTTGCGCGAGCAACCCTGCGATTGCGTGGTGCTCGACCTCAGGCTGCCCGACATGAGCGGCTTCGAGGTGCTCGATCAGATCCGCAACGACGAGGCGCTGTCGAACATCCCCGTCGTGGTGTTCACCGGCCGCGAGCTCTCGGCCGAGGAGGATGCGGAACTCCACACCATGGCACGCAGCATCGTGGTCAAGGGCGTGGAATCGCCCGAGCGCCTGCTCGACGAGACCGCGTTGTTCCTGCACCGCGTGATCACGGAGTTGCCGCTCGAGAAGCAGCGCATGCTGGAGAAGCTGAACAGTTCCGACGAGGACCTGATCGGCAAGACCGCCCTGCTCGTCGACGACGATGCCCGCAATATCTTCGCGCTCTCGAGCGTGCTGGAACGACGCGGCATGAAGGTGCTGACGGCCACGACCGGCAGCGAGGCGGTGACACTGGTCGAATCCAATCCGGAGATCGCGATCGTGCTGATGGACATCATGATGCCGCAGATGGATGGCTACCAGACCATCGGCGTGATCCGCGAGAACCCGGCCTTCGCCCGTCTGCCGATCATCGCGTTGACGGCCAAGGCGATGAAGGGCGACCGGGAGAAATGCCTCGAAGCCGGCGCGTCCGACTACCTCGCCAAACCGGTCAACACCGACCAATTGCTGCTTGCGATCCGCATGTGGCTGCATCGCTGAGTTGGACACGCGCATGGACCAGGAAAAGGTCAACATCCTGCTCGTCGACGACCAGCCGGCCAAGCTGCTCGCCTATGAGGTGATCCTGAAGGATCTCGGCGAGAACCTCGTGATCGCCTCCTCGGGCCGCGAGGCGTTGGAGGTGCTGCTCAAGACCGAGATCGCGGTGATCCTGGTCGACGTCTGCATGCCCGAGCTCGACGGCTTCGAGCTCGCCGCGATGATCCGCGAGCATCCGCGTTTCCAGAAGACCGCCATGATCTTCATCTCGGCGATCCAGGTCAGCGACATCGACCGGCTGCGCGGCTACGAGATGGGCGCGGTCGATTACGTGCCGGTTCCGGTCGTGCCGGAGGTACTGCGCGCCAAGATCAAGGTGTTTGCCGAGCTCTACCGCAAGACGCGCGAGCTCGAACGGCTGAACCACGAGCTCGAGGATCGCGTCCGCGCCCGCACCGCGGAACTGGAGGCTTCCACCGCGAAGCTGCGCGAGAGCGAGCAGCGGCGCAGCATGGCGATCGCGGCAGGCAAGATGGGGTCCTGGGACTGGGACTGGATCAGCGGCGATTGGATGTGGGACGAGGGGCAATACAATATCTTCGGCGTCAGCCCCGACAATTTCGAGATCAATCCGGCCAACGTTCAGGCCCTGCTGCACCCCGACGACGTCGACCAGTTGCGCAAGGCGATCGCCGAGTTCAACAAGGGCACACGCGCCTATGAGACGGAGTTCCGCATCATCCGGCCCGACGGCGAGGTGCGCTGGTGCGTCGGCACGGCGGCCGCAACCACGGACGAGAGCGGGCGCGTGGTGCGCGTCAGCGGCGTGACCGTCGACATCACCGAGCGCAAGCGCGCCGAGGAGCGGCAGAACCTGCTGGCGCGGGAAGTCGATCATCGCGCGAAGAACGCGCTGGCGCTGGCGCAGTCGATCGTGCGCCTCACCCGGGCCGACGAGGTCAAGGCCTATGTCAACGCCGTCGAGGGGCGCATCAATGCGCTGGCGCGCGTGCACACCATCCTGTCGCTGTCGAGCTGGCAAGGCGCCGAGCTCTCCAGGCTGATCGACGAGGAGCTTGCGCCCTACTCGCTAGGCGACCAGATCAAATTGGCAGGGCCCGAAGTTCAGTTGCTGCCGGCGACGGCCCAGACGCTGGCGCTCGCACTGCACGAGCTCTTCACCAACTCGGCAAAGTACGGCGCGCTATCCACGCGAGCGGGGCGGCTCGCGATCGATTGGCAGGTCGACGAGGAGCTGCTCACGCTGAGCTGGGAGGAATCCGGCGGTCCCCTGGTCAAGACCCCGAAATCGCGCGGCTTCGGCACGCGAAGCCTGCTTGCGAGCATCGAGTCCCAGCTTGGCGGACAGGCGCAGTTCGATTGGCGCGCCGAGGGCCTGCTGTGCCGTCTTGAGGTGCCGTTGACACGCAAGACCGCGGCGGCTGCACCAAGCAAGTTCGACACCGCCGGCGCTGCCGAATTGCAACGCGCATCCGGTTAACCTGACGCTGCGCTGCTCATGCGCTGCACCGTGCGTGGTTCGCGCGCGACGCGCCCTTCGAGCCAAGCTTCCGTTCGGGCGAGATCGCGCAGCGCCCTCGCGTAGCGGCGGGCCGCGCTTCGCTCCGCGCCAAGCGGAAGCTTGCGCGCCTTGCGCAGGATGTCCGCGGCCGCGTTGCGATAGGCCAGCGAGCGGTAAAGAAAGACGACCTTACCCATATCGATGTTCCCGTTTTGCTGGCGCCCATCTTGGCAAGCCCGGCATGAACGCCGGATGAAACGGGCGGTAACAATTCCTTCAGCGGAACGGAACCCGGCGATCACATGCGCGTTGGCGTGGCAAGTTCGGGATGCCGTCCCATGCGCACCAAGAAGTCGTCTGAGCTGATCTCTGCCAGCGGCCTTATCAAGCTGATGACGCATGCAATGATGGGCGCAGCGCTAGGCCTCATTTTCAGCCTCACGCTCGTCCTGTCCAATCCAGCCGTCGCCAACCTGCTGAACAATGGCGGAAGCCAGGCCGCGATGGTCTTCGCCCTCACCTTGGTGACGACCTTTGCGATCGGCGCGACGCTCACCGGCGCCGTGTTCATCCTGGCCGAGGACAAGCAAACTTGAAGCGTGCGTGACGTACGGAAGATACTTCGCCGGGAACTCCTGCCGCGACGCGCCGTTTTGCTGCCTGCGTCAATTTAACTCAGGGAGTTCCCCCGCATGAACACGACCAAGCTCGCTCTCGCCGTAATATTGGCAACCGGCCTTGCCGCCGCGCCGTTTGCCGCCCAGGCCAAATCGCACAAGGCCAAGCATGAATCCTCGATGTCGTCGGCACAGACCACCGGCGCCAACACCAAGTCCTCCAAGGGCGCTGATCCTTCCGGCCAAGGCGGCGCCGGTCCCGGCTCCGATCAGGGCGGCACCATGACCAACACGGGCGGCCTGACCAACACCAAATAGGCGCTCCCAGGAATCATGAAGGGCTCCGCATTGCGGAGCCCTTTGTCTTCTATCTTTGGGTTCGGCACTCGGCGGGTTCGGCACTCGGCCTTCAGTATCCGGCGCCAAGGATCTCAGCGGCGCTCGGCTGCGCGCGCGGAGTTGCCGCCTGTCTTCACGGCACGAAGCCGCACCCGGTCGCGGACGTTCGGCAGTACGTCGCTGCCGCCGGCAGCCTTCCATTCGGCGATCAAGAGATTCATCTTCCGGCGCAGGTCCATCTGCGCCAGGGCCCTTTCCGTACAGTCGTGATCGCGCTCGACGAGGTCGCGCACCGACGCCTCGACGTCGGCCATCTCAAGCCTCAAGGCTCTGATTTTACGTCGAATTTCATTAATTCTGTTGTCCATGCCTTGTTAGAACAAAATAAGAACATATAGTCAAGTCACGATTTCAGGACGGAGACGCCAGATGCAGGTTCAAGGTAAATACGACGCCAGATTTTTCCTGGGCGAGCAGATGACGCGGGCGCAGGGCCTAAAGCTAAAGCGGCTCAGCGAAGAGGCCTATCAGCCCGGCCAATATGCGCGGGATCTGTCCTTCACCGAGGCCGCCCGGCGCATCCAGGTGCTGGAAGCGGAGATCGAGCTGGCAAACTCCTTCTAGAGCATCGCATCGCGCTTTAGGCCTGCGCCGTTCCACGCTCCCGGAACCATGGCTGTGCAGAATGGTTCTCCCCGCCGAGGGAGAATATGCATGGCACGCAAGGCAAAAAAGCGCCGCTACTCACGCAGCTCGGGAAGCGATGTCGCCACCGAGATGCGGCGTTACAAGAAGGGCACCGCGAAGAGCGGCCGTGGCGGGCGCGGCGGCCGCGTCAAGAACCGCAAGCAGGCCATCGCGATCGGACTGTCGAAGGCACGCAAGAAGGGCAAGAAGGTCCCGAAGAAGGCTTCGAAGCGCAAGAGCGCCAAGAAGACGTCCAAGAAAGCATCCAAGAAAACGTCCGGGACGTCGTCCAAGAAATCGTCGAACAAGAAATCATCGAAGCGCAAATCCAAGCGGTCGCGCTGACCCGCCTCAGATCATGCTCCCCGGCATGAAGCAGCGGATCGAAATCCCGAACGCAGTCTTGACCGGCCACACCATCGTGCGGCCGGCCCGGTTGGGCTCGGTGATGACGGCCTCATCCGGCACATCGATCCACTGTCCGTCGATGCGGACACGGTAGCGCCCGTTGTGCGACTCCCAGTCGAGATCGGCAAGGGCGAAACCGTCCGCGTCCGAGCAGCACGGACCGAGATGGCTGCGCAAACTGTCGAACCATGGCTTCAGAGGAGAATTCGCGTAGCGGCCGTCGTCGCGCCCGAGCGCGTTTCCCCCCGAGAGCACCAATGGCGCCACGAGCAGCGCACTCCTGAGCGAGAGCTTCAATCGATCCATGTCGGCACCGATCACTTGTGAACCACCGGCGAGTTCCACAAAGCGCCGGGAGGCTCGAAGTTCCACGCTTGCAACCCCTCTCAGCGGCGACGTTGGCGCAGAGCACCGAGGCGCCCTGCGAGTGTGATCAGCGAACACGGCTTTTTCGGACGCACCAGGTCATCATCCCTGCCGTTAACGAGAATGTGACCGGCCTGGTGCGGACGTGACGTGTGTGCAAAAGGCGGCCCGAAGGCCGCCTTCCTGGATTGGTAAGGGTCGAGTTGACGTTATGCGAGTGGCACCGCAACGAAGCGGGTGGCCTCCGCGCTTCTGACCTGAAGCAGCACGCTGCGCTTGCCCGACGATTTGGCCTGCGCCAGCTCGGAGCGCACCTCGCCGACATTGCTGACAGCCTTGCCGCCGACATTGAGGATGACGTCGCCGGTCCGGATGCCGCGTTGCGCGGCCGGGCCTTGCGGATCAACCTCGGTGACGACGACGCCGTTCTGGCCTGCGCCCTGGACGTCACCGGCGGGCGCCAGGCTGAGGCCGAGGCGCGGCGTGCCGGCACCCGGCTGTCCGCTGCCCTCGTCGGCATTGCCACTGCCATTGCCCTTGGCCTGCCGCTCGTTCGGCAACTCGCCGAGCGCCAGCGTCACCGTCTTGCTGTCGCCCTTGCGGAAGACATCGAGCTTCACGGACGTGCCCGGCGTCAAGCCCGCGATGGTGCGGGCGAGGTCGCGGGAGTCCTTGATCGTGGTGCCGTTGACGGCGGTGATGACATCGCCCGCCTGGATGCCGGCCTTCGCCGCCGGGCTGCCATCCTGCGGATTGTCGACGATCGCGCCCCGCGCCTCCTTGAGCCCGAGGCTGTCGGCGATATCCGACGTCACCGGCTGCACCTGCACGCCGAGCCAGCCCCGGGTGACCGCGCCCTTGTCCTTCAATTGCGCGACGACGAGCTTGGCGGTCGAAGCCGGGATATCGAAGCCGATGCCGACCGAGCCGCCCGAGGGCGAGAAGATCGCAGTGTTCACGCCGATCACGTTGCCGTTCATGTCGAAGGCCGGGCCGCCGGAATTACCCTTGTTGATCGGCGCGTCGATCTGGATGAAGTCGTCATAGGGACCGTTGCCGATGTCGCGGCCGCTGGCCGAGACGATGCCGGCGGTCACGGTACCGCCAAGACCGAAGGGATTGCCGACCGCGACCACCCAGTCGCCAATGCGCGGCTTCTGGTCGGAGAACTTGACGAACGGAAAGTCCTTCTTGCCGTCGACCTTGATCAGCGCGAGATCTGTCTTCGGATCGGTGCCGACCACTTTCGCGGTGTAGGTCGTGCCGTCGTCCATCGTCACCTGCACGGACTCGGCGCGATCGACGACGTGATTGTTGGTCACGGCATAGCCGTCGGCGGAGATGAAAAAGCCGGAGCCTTCGCCCGTGATCATCTGGTGGCGCTGGCGCGGCATGCCGTTCGCGCCGCCCGGAAAGCGGAAACCGAACTGTCGCGAGAACTGGTCGAACGGCGTGTCCTCGTCCGAATCCATCCGGTTCTGCTGCAGCATCGCGCTCTTGTCGTTGTCCTGATCGATTTTGACCCGCACCGAGATCACAGCGGGTTTGACCCTGCTGACGAGATCGCCGAAGCCGGGCGGCGTCGCGGCGGCTTCGGCCGCCTGAGCCGGCGCAATCAAGGAGTTGATGCCGTACGGCGAGGCGCCTGGCGCAATGGCCAGGGCGGCCACGCCCAGCGCGGCCACGGTGCCGAGCAGCGCGAGCCGCCGCGGCCGCAAGATCTTGCGAGACGTGGTGATGTCGGAATTGACGCGATCGTTCATGTCGAAATGTCCATGTTGAGCAGGTGTCGCCTTGCCCGCAACATGGTCGCTGCCACCTTACGGCGTCCCGTCCGTCCGATTAAATCTCGGCAAAGAATGGATGAGCGGTCGCAGCAGGCAATCCGGACGTTTGATACAGCTCAACGCGCCGCCTTCGCGCAGTGAAAAACTGCGACCATCGGATGATGCTCAGCGGAGGCGCGCCATGTACAAAGACATTCTCGTCCACATTCCCACCGAACGTCCCATGCGTCCCGCGATCGAGGGCTCGGTCTCGCTCGCGGCGAAGCTCAACGCGCATCTCGACGCGGTCGCGGTCGGCTATGTCGCCACCAGTACGGCTTACGTCATGGAAGGCGGCGCGGCGGTGGCGGCCGTTTTCGAGCTGGAGCGCGAGCGCGCCGTGGAGCGGGCCGAGGCGGCGCTCGCGGTATTCAAGAGCGAGGCGGCGAACGCCGGCATCGCCTATACCTGCCACGCACTCGGCGCGATCCCGGCAGATGCCGCCGGCTCGCTCGGCGAGATGGCACGGCTGCACGACCTCAGCGTCCTGCTCCAGCCCGATCCGGCGCAAGGCTCGTTCGACAACGACATGCCGAGCGAGATCCTGTTCCGCGCGGGCGGCCCGGTGCTGTTCCTGCCCTACACCTTCCGGGGAGCCTTCAAGGCGAAGCGGATCGGCATCTGCTGGGACGGCAGTCGCGTTGCCGCCCGCGCTATGCGCGACGCAGCTCCGTTCCTGGCGCGCGCCGAAGAGATCGTGATCATCACCGTCAACGAGACCGACGACGTCTGCGGCGAAGCTTCAGCGAGCGGCTTGGCCAGACATCTCGGCCGGCGCGGATTGTCCACCCGCACGGTCAGCCTGACCGCCACGCGCGCCGACATTCAGCCGATCATTCTGTCGCTGGCGGCCGACGAGAGTCTCGATCTTCTGGTGATGGGCGGCTACGGCCATTCACGGTTGCAGGAACGCTTTCTCGGGGGCGTCACCCGCGCCATGCTGGAAGCCATGACGGTCCCGACGCTGATGTCGCATTGACGCGCTGGCCTGGCGCCGTCACGCCGCGACGGGAGCTTCCCATGTCGTGGGCGCGGCGGCGTCCTTGTCGCGGTGCACATTGCACGCGTCGAAGTGCGCCTTGAGCTCGATTTCGGCAAGATGTTCGAAATGTTCGGCCTGGCCGAGGAGTTCCCAGTTCTGGAGCGGCCGGTAGGCCGCCTGCTGACGGCAGAGGGACGCCAGCGCCCGGTAGCGACGTACGTTCTCCATGAGACCCTCCCTCGCGTTCACCGGCTTATTGCCCTGATTTGCGTCAGGCCGATGGCGTTTATGCAAAACATTTGCTGCGCGCTCAACGCGCCTGAACCAAGTTAATTTTCGAGAAGTGCCGGTAAGGATTTTAGTTCCAAACGTCCGCTCGGAACTCTGTGCCTAGTGCTAGGCGTAGAGGCGGCGCTCCACGGCGACGCCCACCAGGTCGAGATAACGCTCGATCAAGTCGGGACGGCCGACGAGATAGCCTTGCATCTCCTCGCAGGCCTCGCGGGCCAAGAAGGCACGTTGGGCTTCCGTCTCCACCCCCTCGGCAATGACCGGGATCTTCAGCGCGTGCGCCAGGCTCAGGACGGCGCGGACAATCTCGGCCGATTGCGGCGTCGCCTCCAGGTTGGAGATGAAACTGCGGTCGATCTTGATCTTGTCGAACGGGAACGACTGCAGATAG
The DNA here is from genome assembly GCF_020193935.1 of Bradyrhizobium sp. NBAIM08. Lineage (NCBI taxonomy): Bacteria > Pseudomonadati > Pseudomonadota > Alphaproteobacteria > Hyphomicrobiales > Nitrobacteraceae > Bradyrhizobium > Bradyrhizobium sp. NBAIM08. Next base: position 76,274 of record NZ_JADYVR010000018.1, read on the forward strand.
GACAGCGAGGAATAGCCGGTGCCGAAATCATCCATGGCGATGCGGATGCCGAGCGCCTTCAGCCGCCGCAGCAGGTTGAGCGCGCGGGTGAAATCGCCGATCAGCACGCCCTCGGTGATCTCGACCTCGAGCCGCGTCGGCGTCAGCCCCGTCTCCAACAGGATCTGGTGGATCGAGCGCTCGAGATCGCCCGCCTGGAATTGGACCGGCGACAGATTGACCGCGACCTGCAACGGCCGCGGCCAGGATGCCGCCTCGCGGCACGCCTCGCGCAGCACCCATTCACCGATCTCGACGATCAGCCCGTTCTCCTCGGCGAGCGGAATGAACTGGTCCGGCGGCACGAAGCCCCGCGTCGGGTGATTCCATCGCAGCAGCGCCTCGAAGCCGATGACCTCGCCATCCACCCGCGCCTGCGGCTGGAAATAGACGAGGAGCTGGTTCTGCTCCAGCGCCTGCCGCAGGTCGTGCTGCAACAGCCTGCGATCGCGCAGCTCCTGGTCCATCTCGGATTCGAAGCAGCGGACCCGGCTCCTGCCCTCGCGCTTGGCGCGGTAGAGAGCCGAGTCGGCATTGGCGAGCAGCGTCGCCGCGTTCACGCCATCGTCGGGATAGAACGCGATGCCGACGCTGAGGCCCACGTGGGAGAGATAGTCGTCGACCTCGAGCTCCTTGCCGATCGCCTCGACCAGGCGTTCGGCCAGCGCCAGAACGTCCTCACGGCTGGCGTTGTCGGGCATCAGGATCATGAACTCGTCGCCGCCGATCCGGGCGACGAAGGCGCCTTCGGCTTCCGCGGCAAGCCGGTCGGCGGCCGCCCGCATCAGCATGTCGCCGACGGGGTGACCGAACACGTCGTTGACCTCCTTGAAGCGGTCGAGATCGAGGCTCAGCACAGCGAAACTGGTCGATGCCTCCTGCGCCCGCTCCAGCCGTTCGTCGAGCGCCGCGTTGAAGGCGCTGCGGTTCGGCAGGTCCGTGAGCGCATCATGATGCGCAAGATGGCTGATCCGCTGCCGGGTGGTGACACGCTCCGTGACATCCTCGATCACGCCGACCAGATATTGCGGATCCCCGTTGCCATCCGTGATCAGCATCTTGCGTGAATTGACGACCCGGTCGCGGCCCTTGACGCCGACTTCGAGCAGATGCTCCTCCAGAACCATCGGCATGCCGCTGGCCGCGACGCGTCTATCCTGCTCGTTGACCACGCGGGCCACGTCAGCCGGGAAGATCTGCTCGGGCGTTCGGCCCAGCATCTGTTCGCGCGGCATGCCGTAATAGTCTTCTCCGGCGCGGTTGAGCAGGATGTAGCGCGAACTCTCCGCACATTTCGCGAAGACGGCGATCGGAATGTTTTCGATGATTGTGTCGAGGAACTCGCGGGTCCGCAGCAGATCCTGCTCGACCTCGTCGCGCGTTTGCGCGCGTACTTCGATCATCCGCTGACGCTCGCGATCACCGGCCTCGTAAGCCGCGCTGACGAACTTGCCCAGCTTGACGAGATCGACCTGTCCGGTGGCATCGGTGGCGCAGCGGAGCTGCTCGGCGAACAGGCGATGCATGCTCATGCCATCACTTTGCGCCGCGTGCGGGCTTCATGCCGCAGTTTCCGTCGTTACGCATCCGCGCTCTCATAGCGTCCCTAAACCACAGATTGAGACGCTTGGCATTGCGCGGTCGTTAATCGATTGTCCTTCTCCGGTGCGTTGGTTACCCCGGCCTGAATGAGCCGATCGATTTGGAAGGCATGCTCCGTAGAGATCCGGAGAAAGTGGCGCGCCTTGACACACCGGAGCCACGGCGGTGGGCTGATCCGTAATCTACCGGATGAGCGCACTTTCTTCGGCCCGCTTCGCGGGCGCGGAACTATCTTGCAGCTTCGGAACCCGGCCGGTCTCCGCGGCGATGCGAATAGACGCGATATTGGCGGCATATTCGCCAGCGCTCTTGCCGCGAAACACGGCGGAGCCGGCGACCAGCGTGTCGGCACCCGCTGCAGCCACGGCCGCGGCATTGTCGCGCGTGACACCGCCATCGACTTCGAGCCGGATCGGCCGCCCGCCGATCATGGTCCTGATCCGCCTGATCTTGTCGATCTGCGATGCGATGAAGGATTGGCCGCCAAAGCCCGGATTGACCGTCATCACCAGCACGAGATCGATCCGATCGAGCACATACTCGATCACCGCATCCGGCGTCGATGGACAAAGACTGACGCCAGCCTTGCTGCCGAGCGAACGGATCGCCTGCAGCGAGCGGTCGAGATGCGCCCCCGCTTCGGCGTGCACCGTGATGATGTCCGCTCCGGCCTTTGCGAACGCCTCGAGATAGGGATCTGTCGGCGCGATCATCAAATGCACGTCGAACGGCTTCTTCGAATAGGGACGGATCGCCTTGATGACCTCGGCACCGAAACTGATGTTCGGCACGAAGTGTCCGTCCATGACGTCGCAATGAATCCAGTCGGCCCCAGCGGCGTCGATCGCGGCGACCTCCTCGCCGAGACGCGCGAAATCCGCGGCGAGGATCGATGGAGCGATCATGATCTCCTTCGTCATGGCACTGCACTCCGCGCATCCGCACCGCCGCTGAAGACTCGGCTCGCCAAGACGTCCATGGCATCGATGGTTTCGAGGTCGGCGACATCGAGCATGCGATCGAGATCGGACACCAGCCGATCGGCCTGCCGCAGGCGGATGCGGTCGACGGCGTTGCGGATCGAGCGCGCATTGGAGAAGAACGGCTGGATCCGGCGCAGCGCGATGTATTTCTCGAACGCCTCGCGCGCCGCAGCCGAGAAGCGGTAGCCGCGCTCCTTCAGCATCAGCTCGGCGATAACGAGCAGCTCGGCCTCTGCATAGTCAGGGAATTCGATGTGGTGGGCGATCCGCGACCGGAAGCCGGGATTGGAGGCGAAGAATTTCGTCATCCGCTCGCCATAGCCGGCGAGGATCACGACGAGGTCCTCGCGCTGGTTCTCCATCACCTGGAGCAGGATCTCGATCGATTCCTGACCATAGTCGCGCTCGTTGTCGGGACGATGCAGATAATAGGCCTCGTCGATGAACAGCACGCCGCCCATCGCCTTTTTCAGGATCTCCTTGGTCTTCGGCGCGGTGTGGCCGATATACTGGCCGACGAGATCGTCGCGCGTCACCGAGATCACCTGCCCGCGCCGCACGAAGCCGAGCCCGTGCAGGATCCCGGCCATGCGCAGCGCGACGGTGGTCTTGCCTGTTCCAGGATTGCCGGTGAACGACATGTGCAGCGTCGGCGGCGCGGAGGCGAGGCCGGCACGCTGCCGGATGCGCTCGATCAGCAGCAGCGAGGCGATCTGGCGCACGCGGTTCTTGACCGGCTTGAGCCCGATCAGCTCCTGATCGAGCTGTTGAAGCGTCTCGGTGATTCCGGCGGCTTCAGCCTCCTTGCGGAGATCGAAATGGGTCTCGCTGTGTTCGGTCGTGGTTGCGTGGGGGACATCGAGCATGGCTACCCTCGAAGAAAAGAGCTTCGCCGCGAGCGAGGCGGCGAAGCAGTGGTCCGCCAGGATGCGGAGCAGGGAGAGCTCCGCGCGGAAGCGGATGACTCAAGCTGGCGCGTGCGCAACCGGCTTGCGCACGGTGGTGTAGCGGACCGCACGGCCGCCGACCTCCTGCCGCACCAGCTCGAACTCCGTCTCTTGCTTCGGCCGGTTGACGAGGAAGGAGATCCGCACCGACTCCCAGCCGTGGCTGGCATCGAAGCCGCTGATGCGGATATAGCGGTCGCCGTAGACCCTGCGGCACTCGGCCAGCTCCATCATCACGCCGGCGGCGTCCTGGAGATCGAACATCGGCAGGCCCCACATCTCCCAATAGGTGTTTCGGGGATGCGGATCGTCGGTGAACTCGATGTTCACCGCCCAGCCATTGGCGAGGCAATACTGCACCTGGCTGGTGATCTGCTCGTCGGTCAGATCCGGCAGGTACGAGAAGCAGCCCTGGGTGATCTTCATCTCAAATCTCCTCAGACGGTTTCCAGCGCGGTCGGCACGAAGTCCGGCGTGTCGGTGGATTGATAGTTGAAAGTGACATCCTTCCAGACCTCGAGCGCGGCCTTCAGCGGCGTGCAGGTCTGGGCCGCCTTGGCCAAGATTTCCGGGCCCTCGTGGACATAGTCGCGGCCCTCGTTGCGGGCGAGGATCATCGCTTCCAGCGCCACGCGGTTGGCGGTCGCGCCGGCCGCAATGCCCATGGGATGACCGATCGTGCCGCCGCCGAACTGCAGCACGACGTCCTCGCCTAACAGGTCGAGCAGCTGGTGCATCTGCCCGGCATGGATGCCGCCGGAGGCCACCGGCATCATCTTGTTCAGGCTCGCCCAGGACTGGTCGAAGAACAGGCCATGCTCGAGCTTGGTCGGGTTGAAGTCTTCGCGGCAGACATCGTAGTAGCCGCGTGTGGTGTTGGGATCGCCTTCGAGCTTGCCGACCACCGTGCCGGCGTGGATGTGGTCGACGCCGGCAAGCCGCATCCATTTGGCGATGACGCGGAACGACACGCCATGGCTCTTCTGCCGCGTATAGGTGGAGTGGCCGGCGCGATGCAGATGCAGGATCATGTCGTTGCGCCGCGCCCACTTGGCCATGGACTGGATCGCAGTGTAGCCGATCACGAGGTCGATCATCACGATCACCGAGCCGAGCTCCTTGGCGAACTCCGCACGCTCGTACATGTCCTCCATGGTGGCCGCGGTGACGTTCAGGTAGGTCCCTTTCACCTCGCCGGAGGCGGCCTGCGCGCGGTTCACCGCCTCCATGCAATAGAGGAAGCGATCACGCCAATGCATGAAGGGCTGCGAGTTGATGTTCTCGTCGTCCTTGGTGAAGTCGAGCCCGCCCTTCAGCGCCTCATAGACCACACGGCCGTAATTGCGGCCGGACAGACCGAGCTTCGGCTTCACCGTCGCGCCGAGCAGCGGCCGGCCGAACTTGTCGAGCCGCTCGCGCTCCACCACGATGCCGGTCGCCGGTCCCTGGAACGTCTTCACATAGGCGACGGGAAAGCGCATGTCCTCGAGGCGCAGCGCCTTCAGCGGCTTGAAGCCGAACACGTTGCCGATGATCGAGGCCGAGAGGTTGGCGATCGAGCCCGGCTCGAACAGGTCGAGATCATAGGCGATGTAGGCGAAATACGAGCCGGGTGAGCCCGGAACGGGATCGACGCGATAGCACTTGGCACGATACTTCTCGGCCGCCGTCAGGCGATCGGTCCACACCACCGTCCAGGTCGCGGTCGAGGATTCGCCGGCAACCGCGGCAGAGGCCTCGATCGGGTCGACGCCCTCCTGCGGCGTCACGCGGAACAGCGCGATGACGTCGGTGTCCTTCGGCGTGTAATCGGGCTCCCAATAGCCCATGCGCTTGTACTCCATCACGCCGGAGCGATAGCGCTCTTTGCCGCGGACCGTGCCTGCATGTGCGTTCATGTCTCTCTCCTGCTCTTTTCTCTGCTCTTTCTGATTGGCTAAGCGGCAACCGGCTCGCGGGCGTCGATGCGCGGATCGAGCTCGCCGGCGCGATAGCGCCGCGCCATCTCGCTCATTGGAATGACCTTGATCTTGCTGGCGTGGCCTGCGGTACCGAACTGCTCGAACCGCTCGCGGCACAATTCGCGCATTGCGTCCATCGCCGGCTTCAGGAATTTGCGCGGATCGAATTCGGAGCGCGCTTCCGCCGCCACCTTCCGGAACACCGCGGTCATCGCCAGCCGGCAATCGGTGTCGATGTTGATCTTGCGCACGCCGCTTCGGATGCCGCGAACGATCTCCTCGACCGGCACGCCCCAGGTCTGCGGCATCTCGCCGCCGAACTGGTTGAACATGTCCTGGAGCGGCTGCGGCACCGAGGACGAGCCGTGCATGACCAGATGCGTGTTCGGCAGCCGGCCGTGGATCTCCTCGACCACCCGCATCGCCAGGATATCGCCATCCGGCTTGCGGCTGAACTTGTAGGCACCGTGCGAGGTGCCCATCGCGATCGCGAGCGCATCGACCTTGGTTGCACGGACGAAGTCGACGGCCTGGTCCGGATCGGTCAAGAGCTGATCGTGGCCGACCTTGCCCTCGACGCCGTGACCATCCTCCTGCTCGCCGCCGCCGTGCTCGAGCGAACCGAGCACGCCGAGCTCGCCTTCGACGGACGCGCCGACCCAATGAGCGAGATCGACGACGCGGCGCGTGATCGCGACGTTATAGTCATAGTCGGCCGCCGTCTTGGCGTCGGCTTTGAGCGAGCCATCCATCATGACGGAGGTGAAGCCATGGGCGATGGCCGAGGCGCAGGTCGCTTCGTCATTGCCGTGGTCCTGGTGCATGCAGAGCGGAATGTCGGGATAGGTCCGCTCCAGCGCGTCGATCATGTGCGAAAGCATGAGATCGCCGGCATAGCTGCGCGCGCCGCGCGAGGCCTGGATGATGACCGGCGCATCGACCGCGGCCGCCGCCTGCATGATCGCGATGCCCTGCTCCATGTTGTTGATGTTGAACGCCGGCACGGCGTAGCCGTGGCTGGCAGCGTGATCGAGCAATTGGCGGAGAGTAATACGGGCCAAGATTCGTCCTCCTTATTGGCTCTTGCGGGCCATCGCCCGGCGAGCCGCTTCCGCAATGCTTTGCGGTGTGATGCCGAATTCGCGGTACAACACCGGGGCGGGGGCCGAGGCGCCGAAGCCGCGCATGCCGACGAATTCGCCGTCAGCGCCGATCCAGCGATGCCAGTCGCCGGCGACAGCTGCCTCGATGCCGACGCGCGGCGCGGTGCCGAGCACCGAGGCGCGGTAATCCTCCGGCTGCTCCTCGAACAGTGCGAAACACGGAGCCGAGACCACGGCGGCGCGAACGTGCTCGGTCGCGAGCAGGCGTGCGGCTTCCAGCGCGATCGAGACTTCCGAGCCGGTTGCGATGAGCGTCACGTCACGGCCGCCGTCCGGCGAGACGACGAGATAGGCACCGTTCGCGACGCGGTTTCTGCCGCGCCCATCGCTGCGGAATGTCGGCAAGGCCTGCCGCGACAGGCATAGCACTGAGGGGCGATGCTCCGCCGCGAGCGCGCAATCCCAGGCCTCCAGCGTCTCCACGGCATCGGCGGGGCGGAACACCAGTAGATTGGGGATCACGCGCAGTGCCGCGAGATGCTCGACCGGCTGGTGCGTCGGTCCGTCCTCACCAAGGCCGATGGAATCGTGCGTCATCACGTGGATGACGCGCAGCCGCATCAAGGCTGCAAGTCGGATCGCCGGCCGGCTGTAGTCGGAGAACGCCAGGAACGTGCCGCCATAGGGGATGAAGCCGCCATGCAGCGCCAGGCCGTTCATCGCTGCGGCCATGCCGTGCTCGCGGATGCCATAGTGGATGTAGTCGCCGGCGAACGCACCGCTCTTGACCGGCGCCTGCGCCTTGGCATGCGTCAGGTTCGAATGGGTGAGGTCCGCGGAGCCGCCGACCAGGCCGGGAATTGTTCCTGCGATTCCCTCGAGCACCTGTTGCGAGGCCTGCCGCGTCGCCAGCTTCGGCCGCTCGGATGCAAAGTGCTCACGCAATTTCGCCGCGGCCAGCGCATAGGAGGCGGGCAGAGCCGCGGCTTTGCCCTCGACGAACAGGTCGCGCTGCTCCGGCGTCGCACCTTCGTAACGATCGAGCCAAGCGAGGCGATCGACCTGCCCGCGCTGCCCGATCATCCGCCAAGCCTTGAGCACCGGGATCGGCACCACGAAAGGCTGATAGTCCCAACCCAGCGTCCGCCGCGCCGCTGCCGTCTGCTCGGTGCCGAGCGGCGCGCCATGCACTTTCTCGGTGCCCTGTCTATCAGGCGCGCCATAGCCGATGATTGTGCGACAGGCGATCAGCGACGGCTTCGCGGTCTCCCGCTCCTCCGCTATCGCCTGCGCCACCGCTTCGGGATCATGTCCGTCGACGCGGCGCACCGACCAGCCGGAGGCAGCGAAGCGCGCGAGCTGGTCGTCCGATGTCGCCAACGAGGTCGGACCGTCGATGGAGATGCCGTTGTCGTCGAACAGCACGATCAGCCGGCCGAGCCCGAGATGACCGGCCAGCGAGATCGCCTCATGGCTGAGGCCTTCCATCAGGCAGCCATCGCCCGCGATAACATAGGTGAAGTGATCGACGAGCCCATCGCCATGCCGCGCATTCGCCATCCGCTCGGCGAGCGCCATGCCGACCGCGGTCGCAATGCCCTGGCCCAGCGGTCCCGTCGTGGTCTCGACACCAGCCGTGTGGCCATATTCGGGGTGGCCCGGCGTCTTCGAGCCCCACTGGCGAAAGGCCTTGATGTCGTCGAGGCTGATATCGCCGCCGGTGAGATGCAGCAGCGCATAGAGCAGCATCGAGCCGTGCCCCGCCGACAGCACGAAGCGGTCGCGGTCCGGCCAGTTCGGATGCGCCGAGTCGAACTTCAGGAAGCGCGAGAACAGCACAGTCGCGACGTCGGCCATGCCCATGGGCAGCCCGGGATGGCCTGACTGCGCTGCCTCGATGGCGTCGACCGCGAGGAAGCGGACGGCATTGGCGAGATCGTTGTGCGTGACCGCATTGAGGTCGGCTTCGGCATGGACGGAGATGTTCATCGGAGTCTCTCCCTGTTCACTTCAGGCTGCGCTTGCGCTCGATCAGCTGCATGATCAGCGGCGTCAGGATCAGCTGCATGGCCAGGTCCAGCTTCGCGCCCGGGCACACGATCGAATTGGCGCGCGACATCCAGCTCTGCGGCAGCATCGAGAGCAGATAGGGGAAGTCGATACCGCGCGGATTCTTGAAGCGGATCACCACCATCGATTCGTCCGGCGTCGGGATCCAGCGCGCGATGAATGGATTGGAGGTGTCCACGGTCGGGACGCGCTGGAAGTTGATGTCGGTCTCGGTGAATTGCGGGCAGATGTAGTGGATGTAGTCGGGCATCCGCCGCAGGATGGTGTCGGTGACCGCCTCGGTCGAATAGCCGCGTGCGCTGCGGTCGCGGTGCAGCTTCTGGATCCATTCGAGGTTGATGACGGGCACGACGCCGATCTTGAGGTCGGCATAGCGCGCGACGTTCACCTTATCGGTGACTACGGCGCCGTGCAGGCCCTCGTAGAACAGAAGGTCCGAATCCTCCGGCAGCTGCTTCCAGTCGGTGAAGGTGCCTGGTGCCGCACCATGCAGCGCCGATTCCTCGGCGTCGTGGACGTAGTGCCGCGTCACCGCGGTGCCGGTCTCGCCGTAGTCGCGGAAGGCGCGTTCCAGCTCCTCGAACAAATTGGTCTCGGGGCTGAAATGGCTGAAGTGCTTGTTGCCGCGCTCGGCCTCCTTCGCCATCTGCGCACGCATCTCGGCACGGTCGTAGCGGTGGAAGGCGTCGCCCTCGATGTAGACGGCGTTGACCTTCTCGCGGAAAAAGATCTGCTCGAAGGTCTTCTTGACGGAGGTGGTGCCGGCGCCGGAGGAGCCGGTGATGGAGATGATCGGATGCTTCCTGGACATCGGACGCCTCGCTCAGAGCCGGAAGAATCCGCGCCGCGCGAACAGCGGCGCCGAGACGCTGGCAACCAGCAGCGGATCGCAATGCAGCTCCTCGACGCGCCGCACCTCGTTGCTCGAGCCCATGATCAGCGGCACGCGCTGGTGCAGGCTCTGCGCCGATAGATCGAGGATGCGCTCGCGCCCGGTCGAGGCCGAGCCGCCGGCCTGCTCGATGATCATCGCCATCGGGTGTGCTTCGTAGGTCAGGCGTAGGCGGCCGTCGCCGTAGCCGGGCCGCGCATCGGAAGGGTAGAGAAACACGCCGCCACGGGTGAGGATGCGATAGGCCTCCGCGACCAGCGACCCGATCCAGCGCATGTTGAAATCGTGGTTGGCGGGCCCGTCGACGCCGGCGAGGCATTCGTCGATGAAGGCGCGCACCGGCGGATCCCAATGCCGGCGGTTCGAGGCGTTGATCGCGAACTCCTCGCAGGCTTCGGCGATCTGCACGCCGCTGCGCGCGAAGCGGAAGCAGCCCGCCTTGCGGTCGAGCGTGAAAATGTCGACGCCGTCGCCGAGCGTCAGCACCAGCGAGGTCTGCGGGCCGTAGGTGACGAAGCCCGCCGCGAGCTGCGCCGAGCCCCGCTGCTGAAAGGCGAGTGAGAGATCATCGGGGGCCGGCAGGATCGAGAAGATCGTGCCGACGGTCATGTTGATGTCGATGTTGGAGGAGCCGTCGAGCGGATCGATCGCGATGCAGATTCGCCCCTGACGATCGACGATCTGGGCCTCACGCATCTCCTCCGACGCCAGCGCCGCGATCGGCAGCCGGCCGAGGCAGCGGCGCAGGATCGCGTCCGCCTGGACGTCGAGGTCGCGTTGGAGATCGCCGTCGCTGTTGCGCCCGGTGGTCAGGCCCGAGGCGTCGGCGAGATCGCCGCTGGCGATGAGATCGGCAATCTCGATCGCCGCGGCCGCGATGGCATCGACCGCGGCTGCCACGGCCAACGCATGCGGCGCGGTCTCAGAATACCGTTGAAGGTGGTCGTCCAGCCTGAGTTGCCCGGTCATCTGCGTCCATCCCCTTGCCGGTGCCGCAACCATTCCCTCCTGGTGGAGGCAGGTCACGGTCAGTGCCGGCATTCAGGAGATTGACAGGAGCGGCTTAATAAGGAAAATTTCTAATCATAATGAGCCTCAAAGAATTTTCTTATAATAGCGCCGGCCATGCAGCGGCCCAGCTCCGGCATCTGACGATCCGGCAGCTGCGCTCGCTTGCGGCGCTCTCGGCCAAAGGCAGCGTGACGGCGGCGTCGAGCCATCTCGGGCTGACCCAGCCGGCCGTGACCCAGCAGCTGCGGCAGCTGCAGGACCTGGCCGGCCTGCCCCTGGTGCAGCGAACCGGCGACGGCATGCTGCTGACGGAAGCCGGCAGGGAGGTGCTGGCGCTGGCCGAACGGGTCGAAGCCGCGATCACCGATTGCCAGGGCGCGCTCGACCTGCTCGCGGGGCGGACCGGCGGCACCGTGCATCTCGGCGCGGTCTCGACCGCGAAATATTTCGTGCCGCACGCGATCGCGGCGTTCTCCAAGCGCTACCCCAAGATCGAGATCAAGCTGACCATCGGCAATCGCGAGGAGATCCGCGAGGCCATGCACGGCTACGACCTCGACTTCGCGGTAATGGGTCGGCCACCGGCCGACGTCACCGTCGACGTCCGCCAGCTCGGGCGCAACCCGCACATCATCGTCGCGCGCAAGGGCCATTGGCTGGAGAAGGATTCCGGCCTCAGCCTGACCGATCTCGTGCACGAGACCTTCCTCACCCGCGAGCCCGGCTCGGGCACGCGGACGCTGATGGAGGGCATGTTCCAGAAATCGGATCTCGAGCCGATCATCGGCATGGAGATGAGCAGCAACGAGACCATCAAGCAGGCGGTCATCGCCGGGCTCGGCATCGCCTTCATCTCGGCTCACACCGTGGCGCATGAGCTCGCCGAGGGCCGGCTCGTCGTGCTCGACGTCGCGGGCCTGCCGATCGTGCGGCAATGGTACGTGATCCGCCGCAGCGACAAGGTGCTGCTGCCGCCCGCGCAGGCGATGTTCGATTTCCTCGGCTCGGAAGGCTCGAATTATCTGCCTGATTTGCCCGAGCTAGGCGGACGATAGCCGGCCTTCGCTCAGCTCATCAGCTTCATGGCGAGCGTCGCCGCCAGCACCACGATGATCTGGAGCAGGCGCTCCGTCGTGAAGATGCGGTTGAAGGTGGTCATCGCGTGCCCCGGCCGACGTGAAGAAGAATCTCTCGGCCGTTGCTAGCACAGAAGGATGCGGAGACAACTCCGTAGTTGCCCGTGGCGGTCGCGCCTTCGGCGAGCCGGTTCAGGGCGCGCCGATGGCCGGCGATCAGGCCGCGAGCGGGGCGGTGTGGTCCGTGCGCGAGGCGAAATAGGCTTCCAGCTCCGACAGCGCCCGCGCCTCCCACTCGCTCGCCTGCTCCAGCAGCGACCAGCTCTGGCCCGGGCGGAACGCTGCGGTCTGGCGATAGAGCGATGCGATGCCGCGGTAGCGGCGCACGTTCTCCAGGATGGCGTGACCGTTCATGTCCGAAAACTCCCTCGTCATTCCCGCGGGAGAAACTGCGGCCAAATCTTTTTCGAAAAGTTAGCGGCGCGCGGCAAGTTCGCGGATGGTTGCCGGACTGTTGCTCGGGGCGCAACGCGCGCGGCGCGATCTATTGCGGATTCGTTGCCGCGCTCTCGCCCGAAGGCTTCAGCCCGCCGCTTCTGACGATTGTCATCGTCGCGCGGCAGAGATCGGCAAGGCCGATCAGGAGGACGGCAAGAAGACAGAACAGGTTGATGGAATCGGCATGCGCGCTGGTCAGCGCATTGAGCTCGAAGAACGGCGGGATGAACGCCCACCACACCAGCGGCACGGTGAGCAGCGCGGCGAATGCCGCCGCCGGTGCACCCGCCATCAGCGCAAGCACGAACAGGCCGGGCAGGAACGCTGCGAAATAGAACTTTGCGCCGAGCAGGACGCAGATGCCCTGAACCACGGCCGAAACCGCGACGACGGCGAGCCCGAGCAGAAACGCCCCCCACGACCATGGCCGTACCCGCCGTGCGCCAAACAGCCCCGCACGTTTCATCAGCATCCCCCTGCCGCCCGTTAACCAGGTGCGTTGCGACGAAAGTACTACAACCGCAACCAATCCGCGAGATGCAAATTGCGTCATCGCGAGGTCGGTCGCACCGTTCGGGCGACGGCCGCTACTCGGTCAGCGCGTAGAGCAACCCCGCGACGGGCAAAGCAAGGCCAATGGCCGATGCGAGCATCCAGCCTCCCTGTGCGAACGCCCATGCTCCGACCGCCGAGCCGACCGCGCCGGCGGCGAAGAACGTCGCCATGTAGAGACCATTGAGGCGACTGCGGTGCTCGTGCCCGAGCGCGAAGATGGCGCGGAAGCCCAGCACCACATTGCCCTGGACCCCGATATCGATCGCAATCGCGGCCACCACCAGACAGGCGAGGTTCAGCATCGAGCCGGACGCGCCGATGGAGGTCACCAGGAAGCCGGCGGCCGTGAGCAGCATCGCGACCAGCGTCGCGATCCGGCTATGGCCGCGGTCCGCGAGGCGCCCGGCGATCGGTGCTGCGAACACGCCGGCGACGCCGGCCAGCGCGAACAGCGCGATGCCGCGCTGGGAGAAGCCGAACTCGCCGGCGAGCTGGAGTGGCGCCACCGTCCAGAACAGGGTGAAGGCGCCGAACAGGCTCGCCTGGTACAGCGCGCGGCGCCGCAGCAGCGGCGTGGCCCGCACCAGGTCCGGCATCGACAGCAGCAATTGGCCGTAATGCATCCGCGTGACCGGCTTGCGCTTCGGCAGCGTCATCCAGAGCACGGCTGCGAGCACGATCATCAGCGCGGCGGAGGCGAAGAACACTGCGTGCCACGACAGCAAGGCGGTGACGAAGCTCGACACCGGACGCGCCAGCATGATGCCGAGCATCAGGCCGGTCGAGACGTTGCCGACGACGCGGCCGCGGATGGCTTCGGGCGCCAGATGCGCTGCATAGGGGATGATGATCTGCACCGCGACCGAGCCGAGGCCGATGAACAGTGCGGCGAGCAGGAACGGCAGCGCATGGGTTGCGAACGCCGCGGCGAGCAGCGCCGCGGCGCCGAGCATGATCACCGAGCAGATCAGCGCGCGGTTCTCGACGAGATCGCCGAGCGGCACGATCAGCAGCAGCCCGGTGCCGTAGCCGATCTGCGTCATCGTCACGATCAGCCCGCTAGCTGCATGCGACAGGCCGAGCGCGGCGCTGATTGGGGCGATCAGCGGCTGCGCATAATAGATGTTGGCGGCGACCATGCCACAGGCCGCGGCAAGCACGAAGGTCAGGCGCTGCGACACCGCATCCGGCCCCGGCGCGGTCTCGATCGTGGCATTCATCGTCATTCGCATGGTCTCCAGGTAAGGCGCAGGGAATGGCCGTTAGGTAAGGTATAGGGAATGGTCATTCCCTATTCTGACAAAAAATTCAGGCGAGCAGCTTCATTGCGGCGCCGACGAGACGCTCTGCGTCGAGCGGCAGACGCGCCTTGCCGACGACGCGCATTCCCTGCGTGATGCAGAGCATTAGCCGCGCGGTGTCGTCGGCTACGACATGGCGGGGGATCGAGCCATCGGCCTGTCCGGCGCGGATGAGGCCGGCGATGAAGCTCTCGTTGCTCGCGAGCTGTGTGCTGACGCGGGCACCCACGACCGGATCGAGCGCGGACAGTTCGACCGCGCTGCCGACCACGAGGCAGCCGCGCCGCCCCTCGCTGCCCCGGGAATGCTCGACATAGGACAGCAGCACGTTGCGGATTTGCTCGCGGCCGTTTGCACCACGCGCCGCCGCGCTGCGGGTCTGCTGCTGGCGCAGGGCCGTGTAGCGCTCGAAGGCGGCGAGAAACACCGCATGCTTGTCGCGAAACGCCTTGTAGATGCTTCCCGTCGCGAGCCGCATCGCCGCAGTGAGGTCCCCGATCGAGGTGGCATGATAGCCGCGCTCACGAAACACGCGCACGGCGCGGTCGAGCGCGGTGTCCATGTCGAATTCCCGGGGACGGCCGGGCAGACGGGCGGCAGGTCGGGAGCGGCGGGCGGTCTTTTGCATTGCGGGATAATAGAGAATGAACGTTTCCGAATAAACACACGTGGTCGTGAAGAAAATCAATGACGAAGGAGAGAGCGTCACCCCCTCCGCGGCACCGGCGTCCCATCCGCCATGATCGTCACGCCCTTCCGCTCGACGATCATGCCGTAGGCGCGCGGCTGGCGGTGCACGTCGAAATTGAAGGTGGTGCGCTTGTAGGAACTGCAGAGATCGAGATCGCAGCGCGCCAGCGCGATCTCGTCGCCCTTTGTCGTGCAGGCCGCAATGATCTCGCCCGAGGGCGCGATGATGCAGCTGCCGCCGATGTGGTCGACGCCCTCCTCCACACCGGCCTTGGCGACCCCGACCACGAATGTGCCGTTCTGATAGGCGCCGGCCTGCATCACCAGATGATTGTGGAACAGCGAGAGATCGTCATGCTCCGGCGCGGGCGGATTGTGCACGGGCGTGTTGTAGCCGATCAGCACCATCTCGACGCCCTGCAGGCCCATCACGCGATAGGTCTCGCTCCAGCGGCGGTCGTTGCAGATCGCCATCCCGATCACGCCGCCGAAGGCATCGACCACGCCGAAGCCGCTGCCGGGCTCGAAATAGCGCTTCTCCAGATGCTGGAATTCGCGCCACGGTTCGTGCTCGGCATGGCCGGGCAGATGCACCTTGCGATATTTCAGGACGATCGCGCCGCTCTTGTCGACGAGGATGGACGTGTTGTAGCGCCTGACAATCCCGACCTCGGGCGTCAGTTCGGCATAGCCGAGGCAGAAGCCGATGCCGAGCTGGCGGGCGAGATCGAACAGCGCCTGTGTCTCGGCATCCGGCATCTCGCGCTCGAAGAAGCTGTCGATCTCGGCCTGGTCCTCGAAGTACCAGCGCGGAAAGAACGTGGTCAGCGCCAGCTCGGGATAGACGATCAGGTCGCAGCCGCAGGCCCGCGCCTCGCGCATCAACGCCATCAGTCGCGCCACCACCGCGGACCTCGACTCGCTCCTCGCGATCGGTCCGAGCTGGCCGGCTGCAATGGTCACAGTTCTCGTCACGCGTCGTTCCTCATCTTTTTCGAGTGCGCCCGGCCAGAGCCTATCACCCGCACGCACAGGCCGCCTCGGCGCCCCGTACTGAGGGCACAATCAAATTCCGGGCCTGCGGGTATCATCGTGCGGCGCTGGGTGAGCACCAAACAGGAACTTCGTTGCCGATCTGCAACGGTTCCCCGCCGTCTGAAGCCGGACAAAACAAACTCCCATTCCGGCCATGAACCGCTCTCACAAGGCCGTGAGACTATCAGGGGAACGACGATGCGCGCACAACGCGTTTGGAAAGTGAATGGGGCCGCCAGCATCGGGCAGCTTCAATCGAGATTAGACGATCTGAACAAGCGTCTCGGTCAGCTCGAAAACCAGCATCCGGACAGCTGGAAGCTCGAGGAGCTGAGATCGAGCGCGCTCAGCCTGTCGCGGGAGATCGACGACATCCGCTGCGCCGAAGCGACGGCGGCCTTGAGCGAGCTGCTGCGGAAATAGTCGGCCTGCCGATTCGCGCCGGCGCAGGGAACCAAGCGCGGCGGCGGCCATTTCCATGCAAAGCATGGAGCAAGACCATGAGCAGGCAGCTGACGCGCGCCGATCTCGCGCGCGACGTGGCCGGGCCCACGCTGGTTCTGTGCACGGCGGCGGCCTTCACCATCGCGCGCCATTTCTCATTGTGAAGAATTTGACGCTGTGAGGGATTTTGCATGACGTCCGATCCCGAGGAGCAGGTCAGGCTGCAAGGCTACGGCGAGATGACGCTGCGCACCGCGGTCGAGACCTTGATGCTGCTCGCACCGCGTGAGCGGTCCGAGGCCGCGATCTATCGCGTCCGCGACGGCGTGCGACTCGCGCAAAGCGAGGTCGCCGAGCTCGCATCACACTGGGGTATCCAGCCCGCGCCCAACGTGCGATCGCCGAGACTGGTGCCGGAGCAGCACTGGCAAGACGTCGTCCGCGGCATGGTGCGCGACGCCCCGCTGCCGTCGCTGCTGGTGGCCTTTCTGGTCGGTGTGCTGGTCGCTCGCAGATAATGCGCGCTCGCGATGACGCGCTCATGTCAATGGAAATCGCGGCGTTCCGTGAAACCCGAGGAAACCTTTTTTGCTCGCGAAAACGCGACCGTTCCGCGCGGAACGTCTCGCGGCAGGAGGGATTGGTCCCCCCGTTAAGCCTCGAACATGGAGACAACCATGACACGTACGAAACTCGTGAGCGTCGCCGCAACTCTGGCCGCGATTTTGCCGCTCGCAACTGTAAGCCCCAGCCTCGCTGCGGCACGCGGTCCCGGCCCGTGCACCCCACCGGCTGGAGAAGCAGTCGGCGCCGCCGGGCCCGCCATGAGCGGCGGCCAGTTGATGGCCGGCATCGGCCAATGCCAGCGCATCGGCGATTGGCACCCCACCAACACCTACGGTTACCCGGGCCCGGGTTACGGCTATGACGGGCCTCGCTGGGGCACATCAGCCTACGCACCCTACGAAGATTAGGCCCTTCACATCAGAAGATCACAGCGGCGCGGTCGATCACGGCCGCGCCGTTTGCGTTGGAGGGTGGCAAACATGAGGCGGCGCGGCCATCGAGACCTTGATTTGCAGCGGCCCGAAGCATGACGAATAGTCTTAGCAACCGCCTGCCAGAGCAGGATCAATCACTTCTGTTCGCTTGCCCGCATCTGCTCGGCAAAAGGACGCAGGGCTTCGGACATGTCGTCGAGGCGTTTCTGCCACTCCGCGCCAGGCAGGAAGGCGATCACCGGCTCGTCGCCGGGCGAACCCGTCAGGTACTCTGGACTACGCAGGCCCTCGGCGATCCCGGCTTCCAGCTTCTTGACGATGTCGTCCGGAACGCCCTTGGGGACCGCGAAGCCGCGTTCCGCCGTCGTCATGACCGGAAAGCCCGCCTCCTCTGCCGTCGGAACGCCCGGCAGCGATGGAAAGCGCTTCTTCGATAGGATCGCGATGACGCGAAGTGGCCCCTTGTTGGTGCCATGCAACTCGGGGATCTCGCTGAGGGTGACCATGCCGACGTCCAGATGCCCGCCCAGGAGATCGGTCCGCTGTGCGGCCGTTCCTCTGTAGGAGATCTCGTTGGGCTCGACTTTCGCGGCTGCCGCAAGCATGCGAATGGCCAGATGACCGTTCGTGCCGGCACCATTGTGACCGAAGGTCACCGAGCCCGGCTTGCTGCGCAGTGCGGCAACGACATCCGGCAGATTGCTGAATCTGCTATCGGCAGGCACCACCATGACATTCGGATCTTCGACGACGCGAGCGACCAGCCGGATTTCATCCGTGGTGTATTGGGTTTTGCGGGTCATTGGCAGGAAGTTGTAGCCTGGCACGTTGACGACACCGATCGAATAGCCCTCGGGCGCCGCGCGCGCGATCGACGCAAACGCGATCTCTCCGCCGGCGCCGGGCTTGTTCAGGACGACGAACTTCGCCTTGCCGCCCAGCACACGCTCGACAAAGGGAAGGAGCTTGCGCGCCATGACATCGGTGCCGCCGCCGGGCGCAAAGCCGACGACGACTTCGATCGGCTTGTCGTCGGGCCACGCGGCCCATGCCGACCCGCAGGCCGCGAAGCCAAAAGCCGTAGCGAGCGCGATGATTTTATTGTTCATGATTTCCAGCCCTGTTTTTGTTATTGGCCGATCGCGCCTCAGGCGCGCGATCAGCTTGGGACTCATCTAGCCGTCGGGATGACTGGAGGGCAACCGGCGAGGCACCACGGCCCGGCGCTGATGGTGGCGTTTTTGGTGGGTGTGCTGATGGCGCGGCGGTAGGCCCCTGACCTAGCTCCGCAAGTCGGAACCGCCGGCGCTCGCTTCTGGCAAGCCATGCTACCGCGACAGGCCACCCTGCCCCGCCAAATCGGCCGTGGACCCAATCCCGAAATCGTTGCAAAAAGGCGTCCTGACGCGCCGGCAGCCGGTCTGCCAAGACTCTGGAAAACGTCGACTTTTGGAAGAATGGTCGGAGTGGCAGGATTCGAACCTGCGACCCCTGCGTCCCGAACGCAGTGAATATCTTCTAAGTTATTGATTTTTATCGAGGTGGCAGCGGTTACCGTCCCGTTTTGTTCACGGTCGTTTCACCCAATTCGTTGCGATTTCGTTGCGGCGTTCTCTGGGGGAACGGGGCACAAGTGTGCGCGCTGGTTTGAACTTGGATCTGCTGATTTAGCCGCGTTTGTCAGAATCACCGCCCATCGATGCCACCGGAGGCGCCCGTGATCACGAAAATGCGAAATCCGGGACTGCTAAAGGGGAGAAGCCAACGAATAGATCACTGAAGACGGTCCGTTCCGTGCGACTCAAACCGTCACATGTGTAGATCACGCGCTCTGGGGCCGGGTCGCGGGATCGTGGTCGAGTAGCTCGGCCATTTGGCTTTGCCCTCACAGATCCGGGCAGGCGGCTTTCCCGCACCCGGCTCTTCCCGAGGGTAACCCGCGTCATATCCGCGCCTGCGCCCATGTGCGAGTGATGCGTGGAGTTGGCAGGCGGAAGCGTGCCGTCAGGGTCTCGAACTCCGGCCAGCCCATGCGCCGACTTTTCTGGCTACGCCGTCTCAGACAACGCAGCCAGGTCCGACGCACTTCGCGGTAGAAGCCGTTGAGCGCTGGATAATTGTGCGGCCTGCCATAATAGCCATAGTGCCCGCGCAGAACGGCGGCGAACTACTCGTGCTGCGTGGCCAGTGGCGCGTGCATGAGCCGCCAGGCCTCCTGGCGCAACGCCGTCAGCTTGCGCGTCAGGCGTTTCCCTTCCGTCTTGTGCCTCACGATGAACCGGCCATCTCGGGTCCGCCCGCAGTAGTGGGTGAAGCCGAGGAAGGCGAAGGTCTCTGGCCGCCGCTCGCCCCGCCGCTGACGCGAGAGGGCCGCGAACCGGCCAAACTCGATCAGCCGCGTCTTGTCCTCATGGAGCGTCAGGCCGAAGCTGGCCAGCCGCGCCTTGAGGGCCAACAGCATTTCCCGCGCATCTGCCTTGTTCTCGAAGCCCATGACGAAGTCGTCCGCGTAGCGCACGATCACGATACGACCGCGTGCGTGGCGATGACGCCATTTCTGGGTCCAGAGATCGAGGATGTAGTGCAGGAAGATGTTGGCAGGAGCGGGCTGATGCCCGCCCCTTGCGGCGTGCCCCTGTCCGTCTCTTGCTTCTCGCCGCTCTCAAGAACGCCGGCTCGCAGCCACAGCCCGATGAGCTGCAAGATGCGAGGATCGGCGATCCTGTGCGCCAGCATCCGCAACAGCCACTCGTGGTCGACCGAGTCGAAGGAAGCGGCCACAGACTGCCCATCGCCAAGATATTCCGGCTTCGGTAACGATCACGCGCACGCGTCACGCTTTCGAAGGTCGGACGCTGGCCGTCATCAGTACCATCAGGCGGCGCGGCATCCACTTTCTCCTCACGGTTCTGCCGGATGGCAGTCGGTCGTTGATTCCGGCGAGCTGGACCGATTGGAAGGTGGAGCCGCTTGGAGGCACGCCGCCAATCGATGCCGATGACGCTGTCCACGATCTCGGCAGGCTCGGTGATTTGCTCCACTTGCGCAAGCTGGTCGACGCTCTTTGCATCCGGGGTGCCGAGTCGGCGCCGTGCAAGGAGAGCCGCCATGCAATTGAACCTGGACTTGTTCGATCAGCCCGAGGTTCCACCAAGCGCGCCAGTCGCGTGGGACCAAATCGACGAAGCCGCCCGCATCGCGGCAATCGAGCTTCTGGCGCGCCTCATGTCACGCCTGCTTCAGAGCGGCCCGGCGACGGAGGCAAGCGATGAATGAGCACGTCAAGATTACGTCAATTCATCTCTCTCGACAGGCCGTCGTCTATCTGCGCCAATCCAGCGCCGCACAGGTCGAGCACAACCGCGAATCGACCGAGCGGCAATATGCACTTGTCGGCAAAGCGCGCGACCTCGGCTGGCCCGATGACCGCATCATCGTTATCGACGAGGATCTTGGCCTCTCCGGTTCGGGCACGGTGGCGCGTTCGGGCTTTGCCCGCCTCACCGCCGAAGTGGCGCTCGCGCGCGTCGGACTGGTGCTCGGTCTCGAAGTCTCGCGGCTCGCGCGTAATAACGCCGAATGGTACCGCCTGATTGATCTGGCCGGATTCACCGACACGCTGATCGGCGATGCCGACGGCATTTATCATCCGGCCATGTTCAATGACCGTCTCTTGCTGGGGCTCAAAGGCACGATGAGCGAAGCCGAACTGCACGTGCTGCGGGCTCGCCTCAACGGTGGAATCCGCAACAAGGCGGCGCGCGGCGAACTGCGCCGCGGTCTGCCGGTCGGCTTCGTCTGGGGCGAGACTGATGGCGAGGTCCGCTTCCATCCCGATGAGGCTGTCGTTACCGCCATTCGCCATGTTTTTGCGCGCTTTGCCGAGATGGGATCGGCACGTCGCGTTTGGCTCTGGTTTCGGTCCGAGGGGCTCACGTTCCCGCTGCAGCTGCACGCCCGCGCCGAGATCCGCTGGGTCGAGGCCAGTTACACCGCCATCCACCAGGTCTTGACCAATCCCGTCTATGCCGGCGCCTATGTCTATGGCAAAACGCGCCATGAGACGATTCTCGATGGCACTGGCGCGCGCAAGCAGCGGATTCGATTCTTGCCGCGTTCCCAATGGCAGGTTCTCATCCCCGAGCATCATCCAGGCTTCATCGATTGGCAGACCTATGAAGCAAATCAGCAACGTCTCGCCGCGAACACGCGACCTCAGCCGCACAAGGGCGGCGGTGCCGTGAGAGAGGGTGGCGCCCTCCTGCAAGGTCTTGCCAGTTGCGGCCATTGCGGCCGCCGCCTGCACACCCACTATCGCGGACGCAATGCTTCGCCAGGCTATCACTGTGCTGGCAAAGTGCTGGTCGAGAACCGAGGCGTCTACTGCCTCAATATCGGCGGCGTTCAAATCGACCACGCCATCACCCAAGCGTTCATCGCCGCCTTAGAACCCGCAAAGCTGACCGCGACACTCACCGCCGCGGAACGGCTTGAGGCGGATCGCGAGGCGGGGCTCAAGCAATGGCGACTTGCCGCGGAACGCGCCAGCTACGAAGCCCGGCGTGCAGAACGGCGCTATCGCGCCGTCGATCCCGATAACCGTCTCGTCGCGCGCGGTTCTCGAGCGAGAGTGGGAAGCGTGCCTGAAGGCGCTGGAGGCCGCCAAGGCCGATCTTGCGCGTCGTGAGGCTGCTCGCCCCCATACGATCAGCCAACAGGAGCGTGACCGCCTGCTCGCGCTCGGACCTGATCTCGTCTCCGTCTGGAACGCAAGCACGACGACGCCGCGCGACCGGAAAGAGTTGCTGCGGACGCTCCTCGACGAGGTCATCGTCAAAGTCGATCGCGAGGCCTTTGCCGCCCATTTGACGCTGCGCTGGAAGGGCGGCGCGCTGACCGAGATTGATCTCGGCCTGCCCCGATCGCGGCCAGCGACGATCCGCACCGACGAGGATACAGTTGCGCTCCTGCGACGACTGGCAGTGCATTATCCCGATGCCGTGATCGCCGGCATCCTCAACCGGCAGAGCCGCACAACGGCCTACGGCCACCGCTCGACCGCAACCGCGTCGGTAATTTACGCCGGCACTGGAAGATCCCAGGCTTCCAAGATAAACCGCAAGCCGCCGGCCCGATCTTTTGACCATCAAGCAAGCCGCCGCCGCGCTTGGTGTCGCTCCCTCGACGATCCATCGTTTGCTCAACGACGGCATTATCGCCGGCGAGCAGCTCACGCCAGGCGCTCCCTGGCGCATTCGCCTGACCGATGAACTCAAGGCCCGCTTCAACAGTGAAACGTCCGACGACTTTCTGCCGATGCGCGAGGCTATGCGGGCGCTCGGGGTCTCGCGCCAAACCGTCTTGCAGCGAGTCAAGCGCGGCGAACTCGAAGCCGTGCACGTTGTGCGCGGGAAGCAAAAAGGACTCCGCATCAAGGTCTTAGCCCCGCAAGCCGGCCTTTTCGACCAAACCGCATGAACCAGGGGGTATTATGAAGCCACGTCCAAGAAGCTGCGTATGTCGGCATCGAGCACCCAGTTCACGTGCTGGCTCATGATCGCCGTATGCAGAGCATCAAGCACCATGTGAGGATTCCGCCCCGGCCGGAAGCCATAGGAGAACCCGAGGAAGTCGGCCTCGTAGACGGCGCTCAGCACCTCGGCCACCGCGCTTTGGACAATCTTGTCCTCTAGCGCCGGCACGCCGAGAGGCCGCTTACCGCCATCGGCTTTGGGGATGTAGACGCGCCGCACCGGGCTGTGGCCGGTAACGACCGGAGTGGACCCGTCCGCAGAGGTCGCGGAGGTTATCCGTCAGCCTCTCTTCGTACTTCGCCACCGTCACCTCATCGACCCCCGCGCTGGCCTGCCGCTTTTGTCGTCGAAACGCCCGAAGAAGAGCGTCGTCATCGACATGGTGCAGCAGGGCCGTGAACCGGGTTTGGACAGCTTGCTTGGCTGCCGCGCTCACCCGCTTGAGGTTCGGCGGCAAGGTAACCCGGCTCTGTGTCCGGACCTTGGCCTCCTCGCGCAGGCTCCCCTCGGGCTGGTCCCTTCCCTCCATGCGTCTCGTTACCTTCGACGACTTCACAGGTAGTATGGACCAGTCCGACTCCCGACCTCAGCTCGGACAACGGCTCTGGCAGTGCCTTGCCGCTGTCCCCCGCTGGAGATCAATCCAGCGGACCCGGTCGGGCCTCTCATGTTCCGATGATTGCCTTCCGTGCGTGATGCGGCCATCGACCCCGACGGAGCGGCATCGTCTCGCGTATCGACGATGCTCATGCAGCCTCTGCTTAGGGAACACACTCGGCCTCCGCGAACATCCACCTTTCGAGGCTCATTCCCGCACCCCGCACGACTCCTGTCTACACTTCGGACTCCAGCGTTGCCGCGACGCCCGCAAGACTCGGTCCCGGCTTGCCTGCTACGGCTTTGGCCGGATGGGACTTGCACCCACAAGCAATCATCAGCTTGGCATGACGTACTCCCTGAGCGTGGTGTAACTGGCGGTGGGATACCGCGTTCGCCGGCAAGAGCCGGACTAGTCAGCTGGCGATAGCCGGGAGGCTGACGGTTGGATCATTACTCAACGGCGCGATGGTTTCCAGCGTCATGTAGCGGGCCCGCTGAACCGCCCACTCGTCGTTCTGCTCGAGAAGGATCGCGCCGACCAGGCGAACGATGGCGTCTTCATTTGGGAAGATGCCAACCACCTCGGTCCGCCGCTTGATCTCGCCGTTGAGGCGCTCGATCGGATTGGTAACCGGTATGAGATGTCTCGGTGCCAACGTTCCCGCTGCGGTGTTCTACATCGTGGCGTATGGTGCGACCATCGGGACAGAGGCACCGGGAGCACGAAGTGCGGGCAGGCCGATGTTATTCGATGAGCCGAGAGCTCGAGTTAGTAGCTGGCCGCCTCTGCGACTCGCCCGGTTGCGCTGGGAGCGCGAATCCGTAGTTGTCGTGTCGCCCGCAGCTCCCGTCATTATGTCTGGCAGGAGGTGCGAATGCGACGGGTGATTGGCATCGACGTCCACCGAACTTTCGGCGAGGTGGTGTTTTGGGAGGACGGCAGGCTCCGACATGCGGGCCGCATCGATATGACGCGGACTGCGCTGGAGGGATTTGGCAAGACCCTGCTGGCCAGTGATGAGGTGGTGCTCGAAGCGACTGCCAACAGCATGGCGGTGTCGCGGGTTCTGGCGCCGTTCGTGGCACGGGTGATTATCGCCAATCCGCTGCAGGTGAAGGCGATCGCCCAGGCTCACGTTAAGACCGACAAGATCGATGCCGGCACGCTCGCCAGTCTGCAGGCGGCCGGGTACCTGCCGCAGATCTGGACGCCTGACGCGGAGACCGAACGCAAGCGTCGGCTGGTGGCGCGGCGCTACCAGGTCGTGCGGCATCGCACGCGGCTCAAGAACGAGGTGCATTCGATCCTGCACGCGCACCTAATCCCGAAGTGCCCGCATGCCGATCTTTTCAACGCCCGCGGCCGGGCGTGGTTGGCCGCCCAACAGCTGCCGCACGATGAGCGCGCGGCCATCGATCGGCATGTCCGTGAGCTTGACCGGCTGGCGGAAGACCTGGCTCTGCTCGACCGTGAGATCGCTCAGGACGCCATCGACGACCTCGCGGTCAACAGATTGATGACGATCACCGGCGTCAATCTGGCGGTCGCCGCCGGCATCGTGGCGGCGATCGGCGACATCAGCCGGTTCGACAGCCCGCAGAAGCTGGTGAGCTATTTCGGGCTGAACCCGCGGGTGCGGCAGTCGGGACTGGGAGCCGCCCATCACGGTCGCATCAGCAAGATCGGCCGCAGTCACGCGCGCGCCATGCTGGTCGAGGCCGCCTGGGCCGCGGCCAAGGCGCCCGGTCCACTGCATGCTTTTTTCGTGCGGATTCGCGCCCGGCGTGGCCATCAGGTCGCCGCGGTGGCCGTGGCTCGCAAGCTCACGGTGCTCTGCTGGCATTTGTTGACGAAGGGCGAAGATTAGCTGTGGGCGCGTCCGGCGCTGGTCGCCAACAAGACCCGCGCAATGCAACTTCAAGCTGGACATCCGCAACAGAAGGGCAGCCGGCTGCGGACCAGCCTATGCCTACAACATCAAGGCGCTGCGCGACCGTGAGATGTTGATTGCCGCCCAGGCGGAGCGAAACTACGAACAATTGGTGTCGCAATGGAAACCGCGGCGGCCAAAACCTGGCGCGCGGGCGCCTCAGCTCGGCAGGACAAAATAGGCAGTCCGGTGACGCTTTCAGCCGACGCGTCACGCTTCGCCACGAGGTCGCCCGCGCCGGACAACCATAACCGCCGCTGACGGCAGTGCCAGCCAGGAATGCAGTCCCGTTCCACGCCAGCATGCCGCCGTGCTCGGGCCGGTCAAGGCCAAGCCGTGCGGTGGCCGCAAACGCGGCCAGCCTTGACCGACCCTGCGCGCGGCGGCTGCGAGATCGGTGACCGGGACGGAAGAATGGCCCGCGCCGCGGCCGAACAAAAGAATGGACGCGATTTCCGCATAGTCATCGGGGCGATCATTTAAAAATCGCTTGTCCATCTCATCCGTCGAATGCAGCTTGGCACGGTGCTGAGGCGGGAAGCTCATATAGGCGAGCACGTCTGGCTCGGCCTCATCCATGAAGGCGGCGAGCTTTGGCAGTTTGGGACGGAGCTGGTCGGCGACCTTGCGCCACTGAGCCCTGGCCGCTTCGGCATCGTCCTGGGCAAAGGCGGTGGCGATGAAGGCGGAGACGACGCGTCTTCCGCTCTTGCCGGCATGGGCCAGGACGTTGCGCATGAAGTGGACGCGGGCGTCGTTGAACAAGTGGTTCACCGAATCCGCTCGATGCAGCGACCGGCCCATTCATGCCTTCACATCAACCCGGCACTCCGCGCGATGCCGACGGAGACGCGTCGAGGGAGGCGATCAAGCACAAAAGAAGCGCAACAAGAGCGGCTGCCAGCCGCTTGAGGTTGATGGCGGCGGCCGTCAGATAGGCCTGGATCTTCATGTTCGGTAGACCACGCCGTATGGCGCGCGCCAGCCCATGCCAGGTCTTGGCTTCGCCATGGAAGCCCTCTGAACGCCAGCGATGACGCTGATAGAGCCGTCGATCCTGCCAGCTCCATCGTTCGCGACGGCGCCGGGCGCGGAGCAGTGCCGGATAATCGTTCCCTACAACAACTGCCTTATTAACTCGCCCCTTCGATAGGCAATCACCCTTGAGCGGACACCGGGCACAATCCTTTGCCTTTGAGTAAAAGAAACGGCCGTGCTTGATGGGTCGCGCGGGCCGCAAGACACGTCCTCGCGGGCACTTCAGGATGTCGTGCTTGGCGTCGTACCGGAAGCGCCTGAGCGGTACGCGACTCTTGATCGGTTCAGCTTTAGCTGGGATCAGGGCATCGATGCCGCGCCGTTCGAGAGCACCGTATACTTTAGCGTAGGCATAGCCGGCATCGGCGGTGACCGTTTTGATGTCAATGCCTGTAATCGCTTCAACCTCGTCGACTTGCGGCTCGATCATCTCGCCTTCGTTCGTTTGTCCAGTTGTGACCGCGACGTCCAAAATGACTCCGACCTTGTCATCGACGGCCGTGTGCTGCTTGTAAGAGGGCTCCAGCCGCCGGTTGCGGGCATTCGTGGCCATCGTCGCATCGGGGTCGGTCGTGCAGACCTTCTTGTACTTGCCACTCTGTCGGCCCGTTTTCTCAGCCTCGCTTTCATCCTCGTTTTGATTTTCGCTCAGGACATCCACCACATGCTGCTCGGTGAGGCTGTCCCAACTCACATTGGCGCGGATCAGCGACGCATCGATGTGGACCACCTCCGCAGTGGCGATCTTGGCCTTCAGGCAGGCCTCGACCGTGCGCTTGAAGATCCTACGGAACCGCTCTTCGCCCCAGCGCTGGCGAATGCGCGTCAGGCTTGAATGGTGCGGTAGTTGCTCATGCAGGCCATAACCGACAAACCAGCGGATCGCGATGTTGACCTGAGCTTCACGCATCAGCTTGCGATCGTGCACGATGCCGCTGAGCAGACCGGCGAGCATCAGCCGTACCGCCGCTTCGGGATCGATGCCGGGCCGGCCGTCATTCGCGCAGTAACAGTCGGTGACCTCTTGCCTTAGCCAAGTCAGGTCGAGCACACGATCGACCCGCGCCAGCACGTGCTCGTCTGGGACGAGTTGTTTGAGCGAGCCGGTGATGAAGAGCTCAAGCTGATCCCGCTCCTTGCGCCCCAGCATCTCGTTTGCTCCGCCGATCGCGAATCGCCGACAAGAATGGAATCAGTCAATTCGGACTTTTTCAACGATCCCACGCGGCAGCGCTGCCAGGCGGTGTTGAGCACCTTGCTGACGGCGGCCTTGATGCCCTCATGCGCATCGGAGATCACGAGCTTGACGCCACGAAGCCCGCGCCGAGCGAGCTTGAGCAAGAACGCGGTCCAGAACGTCTCGGCCTCCGAGGGACCGATGTCCATGCCGAGAACTTCACGCCGGCCGTAGTCGTCCGTGAAGAGTGGCTAAGCGATTGAGCTAGAATCGCATTTGTCGTTGTGGACTGTTTTGCGTTTGCAGGGGTTTGATGCTTCGGGCGTCGGAACCTTGCAATTTCATTTTCAGGATTCGGTCGAATCGCCAACCATGATTCCGTCATCGCATCGGAGGTGGCGATGCGACCGAAGAAGCACAGGACGACGGGATCGGGCGATCTGTTCCGGGCCAGGCTGGACCAAATCATCAATATGAAGCACGAGCTGGTTCAGCTCGCCGGCAAGGTCGATTGGGACTGGATCGACGGCGAGATCGCGCCGCTCTACAGCGAGAATGGTCGGCCCGGGATCGCGAGCCGCTTCATGATCGGGCTGTTGCTGCTCAAGCACATTTACGGGCTGTCCGATGAGGGGGGTGTGCGAGCGCTGGGTCCACGACCCATATTTCCAGTACTTTACCGGCGAAGAGTTCTTCCAGCACGCATTCCCGCAGGAGCGCTCGGACCTGAGCCACTGGCGCAAGCGGCTCGGCGACAAGCTGGAGCTGTTGCTGGCCGAGAGCTTGCGGGTGGCACACGAGGCCGGCGCGTTGCGCAGCCAGGACCTCAAGCGGGTCACGGTCGGTCGAGTAGCCCCCGGGGAATTGCACCCCGAGGCTCTCACGAAACCGGACGTGAACCTCTCGATTCATCCGGCTTCTATCTTCCAGCCGCAGGTCGAATGCCGACTCGCCACAAATAGAGTAGGTTCGGATCGCGCTGTGCGAGCCGTCCCAACCAATATACTGAGGCGACTTTCCGGCCTTTCAACCGCTTGTATTTCCGCCTCGTCCAGCGGGCGAGCGCGTCGTTTACGTGACGAAGGACGTTGA
>NZ_JADYVR010000180.1:0-468 GCF_020193935.1 Bradyrhizobium sp. NBAIM08
TTTTTCTACACCAACGTCGCGGGCCGCATCGACGTTTGCGTTGACGTTGATTGCCCTGGCATCGAATGGGCGAACTGCGTCACGAATCGGATTGAACAGTGGGTTTATACTTCGGAGTCCGTAATTTTTGAAGTGAACGTGTATCGCGGCATCGAACCGGCATGGAGCGGAATCGGCGCGAATGTTTGGGAAGAACACCCGGACTACGTTGGCTCTGGCTGGTGGCGTCTAACGAATACACCCGTCAGCATCAGAGTAATTCAATGAAATTTTCAAAGCGTCAGATCGAAGTGTTGGACCTGCTCGCCACGGGCAAGCGGCAAAAGGAGATTGCCGAGTTGCTGAAGATTTCCGCGAAAACCGTCTACACGTTTTTGGAGCGCGCTCAGCGCAAAGCGGGCGTGCAGACGACAAACGAATTGCTCGTGTTCTGGGTTCGCGAAAAGCCTCACGCGGGGCGTGTAGGGA
>NZ_JADYVR010000181.1:0-468 GCF_020193935.1 Bradyrhizobium sp. NBAIM08
GCCGGAACGCTTCCGGGAGGTCCGGTGTCGCCCTTGGGACCGGTCGGGCCTTCCGGACCGGACGGGCCGGTGTCCCCGGTATTGCCGGTCGCTCCCGTTGAGCCGCTGGTCGGACCCGAGGGTCCGGTGCCGCCGGTGCTTCCGGTGCTTCCGGTGACTCCGGTCCCACCGGTCGAACCCGTGGTCCCGGTCGATCCGGTTGAACCGGTCGTCCCGGTTCCTCCAGTGCTGCCGGTCGACCCGGTGCTGCCGGTGCTGCCGGTCGATCCGGTCGGACCGCTCAGACCGAATTCGGTCGTCGTCAGCCTGACGTTGTCGAAATCGAGGGTGCCCCCGGTTCCGAGGATGGCCAGTTCGTCCAGCTGGACAGTGATCTGGACGGCGTACTGGTCTCCGACCACGAGCGTCTCCGGTTCGACGGTCGCGGTCAGCCCGGTGTGCCAGTTGGGATTCAGGTCCACCGGATTG
>NZ_JADYVR010000182.1:0-468 GCF_020193935.1 Bradyrhizobium sp. NBAIM08
CCTCCGCAAGCAATTGTTCTTCGGCGCTGGTAATCTCTTCGCCGGGCAGCACCACGAGCCGCGCCGTTTCATGGAACTGATTTTCGAGAATGGCCACGCCGCAGAGAATCGGCGCATGCGCGAGAATGACGCGCGCGATACCGCGAATGGCCTTCTCGTGGCCGAGGCGGCTGGCGGCCACGTGCATGGCGGCCGCGCCCGCATGTTTGCCGAGGCCAATCACGCACATTTTCACCATCCCGCTGCCGAGCGTGCCGCTGAAAGCCGTGTGCGGCTTGACGCGGTTCACGAGCACGATGCCGTCGGCGGCGAGCGCTTCCACGCTGCAAAGGACGGGCGCTCCTTCTGCAGAAACGCCGACTTGCCGAACTTCCATGGATGAGCGAATCGGCACGCCCATCGCCGCCTCCGTGATGCCATAGCCGGCGAGCAGTTCGCGCTGACCATCGGGGGTCGCACAGCCATGAC
>NZ_JADYVR010000183.1:0-468 GCF_020193935.1 Bradyrhizobium sp. NBAIM08
GGACATGACCGCGTACGACCCGAAGGCGCATCTGGCCTCGGCCACCATCAACTGGGGTCCGTACTACATCAAGGCCACCAAGGACGCGCTCGAAGGCAAGTGGGCAACCGGCCAGAGCTGGTGGGCGTGAAGGAAGGCGCGATCGACATCGTGTCGCTGGCCGAAGACATCCCGGCCGAAACCAAGGCCAAAGTCGAAGAGATCAAGAAGGGCCTGAAAGACGGCACGTTCTCGATCTGGAAGGGCCCGATCCTGGGCCAGGACGGCAAGGAACTCGTGGCAGCCGGCGCGGTGGCCGACGACAAGTTCTTGTCGGGCGTCAACTTCTACGTCAAGGGCGTGGACGGCAAAGTGCCGGGCGGCGACAAGAAGTAACCAGCGCTGCGCTGGAACGAGAGGCCGCCTTCGGGCGGCTTTTTGCTTCTGACGGACGTCTCAGCCGAGCTCGAAGCTGGTGATGCCGTAGAC
>NZ_JADYVR010000184.1:0-468 GCF_020193935.1 Bradyrhizobium sp. NBAIM08
CTTACGCGCAGTGGTCGCCGAAAAGCTTCTGACGATGTCCTCAGTCGCCGCCCGAATGCAATGCGGCCCCGCTCCCTGAAGCGAGCCATGTGCTGTGGCTATGTCAGATCGAAAGGCGTAAATTGCCAAAAAAGAGAACGACCTCCGACTTTGAAGCAGCGTAAGCCTCCTACCTTCCATTCTCTCCCCGATGTCAGAGGAACAAAATCGATGGTACCGGCTAGGCTACCGCTTGGAAGCAATTAAAGTGGTGTTCCTTTGCTCAGTGTTTCTCTACATCGTAATTTCTCCATCATCAGCTGCTGCTATTGGCCGATGGTTGTGGCATCGAGGGACACAATTCATCGAAGCGCTCAGCGACCCGCCGATGCGTGAGCCGCGCAAGTGACAGAATCAACATCTTCTGTCGCGCCTTCGTCGCCATCGATGGTGGGTCCGATCGTCATGATCATCTATGGGATGATAGAC
>NZ_JADYVR010000185.1:0-468 GCF_020193935.1 Bradyrhizobium sp. NBAIM08
CTTCAGTTCAGGGGCGTCCTCTTCGATCAATGCTCTCGAGGACGCCCCTGAACTGAAGAAGGTCTTCGGAGCGCAGGCCCGCATCAGCAAGGAGAAGGTGGACGATATGACGCCGCAACAGCGCGCTTGGTTCGATGCCTTCGTGAAACGCTACACCGCGAAGACCGCCAAGAGCAAGGCCTTCACCCAAGCGAACCGCAAGAAGATGGCCGACCCGCGTGTGGTGACCGGCTTCAAACCGCAGACCAAGGAACTTGTTTACCAAGTGGTGGTGGACAAGAGCTCCGGCTGCCACCTCACCGACATCGACGGCAACAACTACGTCGATATCCTCAGTGGTTTCGGTTCATCGATGTTCGGCTATATGCCCGACTTCATCAAGAAGGCGTGCCACGCACAGCTCGATCAAAGCGTGGACATCGGTCCGATGCATCCATTGGCCGCCGATGTAAGCAACCTGCTGTGTGA
>NZ_JADYVR010000186.1:0-468 GCF_020193935.1 Bradyrhizobium sp. NBAIM08
CGCATCATCCGGCCGGCCCGCGTTGCCGTGACCGATCCCGCATAATCGAAAAAGCCCGATCGGCAGAGCTGGCAGGGAAAGGAGGACGTCGACATGGCTAGTCAGGACTGGTTCGAGAAGGACTTCTATGCGGTGCTCGGCGTCCCCGTCGATGCCGACCAGGCCACGATCAAGAGGACGTACCGCAAGCGGGCCCGCAAGGAACACCCCGATCAGAATCCGGGTGACACGAACGCCGAGAAGCGTGTCAAGGACGTGGGCGAGGCGTATGCGGTGCTATCCGACCCCGAGCAGCGCCGCCAGTACGACGCCATCCGGCAGATGGCCCGTGGAGGTGCGCGCTTCACGGCGGGGGGGCCCGGAGGAGGTGCAGGAGGCACAGGCTTCGAGGACGTGTTCTCCCAGATGTTCGGCGGCGGTGGGACGCGCGTGCGCTTCGACACCGGCGCCGAACATCTGGGAGAACAC
>NZ_JADYVR010000187.1:0-468 GCF_020193935.1 Bradyrhizobium sp. NBAIM08
CTATAGGGATCACCCAAATTTTAAAATACGTTCCATCAAACAGAATCTATTCCAACCGAATCCATTATTCCTTTTATATAACCGATCCCAAATAAATTTCCGTTCATCGCATAACCATGTTGGTCGTTGCTTTCACCGGCGATCGTAGGTACATGGTCAGACCGTAACGGGCCGTCAAATGCAACAGCCTTATACGTACGAAACATGTCAACCATATCTGTCGGACCATTATCATGAAATGTTTCCCGGAAGTTTTCGCTTGTACCGGTAACATCCCGGATATGCACAAAAAATATTTTGTTTTGATGGCCGAACGTTTCAATTAATTGCTGCACATTTTCGCCCATAGTGGTGTAGGTGCCCTGGCAAAACGTAAGCCCGTGCGATGCGCTTTCTGTAAGTGCTAATGCTTTTTGGATGGCTGCGGCACTGGTAAAAATACGGCCAATGCCACGTAAAGGTGAAACA
>NZ_JADYVR010000188.1:0-468 GCF_020193935.1 Bradyrhizobium sp. NBAIM08
GTCCTGGAAGGCGATGTGGTCGAGCGAGTCGTAGACGACGTCCTCGCCGATCCCCTCGTGGCCGTCGCCCTTGAGATGAATGACGGTGGAGAGCCGGTCGAAGCCGGGCGCTGCGAACTCGAGGCCCTCCAGCTCGTAGCCCTCGACCTTGAGGGGCAGGTCACGGACTTTCTCGTAGGTGCTCATGTGGGGGACACTACGAAGATGAAGTCGCTGACGTTCGCGGGGAAGGATCAGATCGAGTGGCGCGACGCGCCTGACTCGAAGCTCCAGGGCGACGGCGAGGCCATCGTCCGGCCGCTCGCCGTGGCGACATGCGACCTGGACCAGCTGATCGTGCGCGGGATGATCCCCTTCGAGGAGCCGTTCCCGATCGGTCACGAGTGCGTCGCCGAGGTGCTGGCCGTCCGCGACGCGGTCCAGAACTCCGCCCCCGGGGATCGGGTGGTGGTGCCGTTCCAGATCAGC
>NZ_JADYVR010000189.1:0-467 GCF_020193935.1 Bradyrhizobium sp. NBAIM08
GTCGTCGCAACCGGAGAAGCATTCGACCCGTGTGCGTGACTTGATGGGGTCGTACCGCACGCCCAGTGAGGGATTGCGGTCGCCGCCGCCGCCGCCGTGGCTGGAGACGGGGCAGTGGAACTTCACCCACCCGCCGCCGGATTTTCCAGGACCGGCGGCTGTAGTGAGGGCGTCAATCACCCGCTCGAACGACGCCCTTGGGTGACGTTCGGCGTTGCCGCTGTTAAGGGCGACGCTCACTGGTTACACTCCGATTGTGCGTTGAGTGATCGTCCTGCCATTGCTACCGACAGACGATCACGCGTTAAGCAGTTGGATCCCTCACTGACGCTCTTGGCGGCCAAACCTCGCGTCGTGGGGGATTCGCTGTATCTAGACCAAATTCACTCCTCTGAAGCCCCGGGCCGTTGTCACGCGCCGATCGCTAGTGGTAACTGATCTGAGTTGGTGTTGGGCAGCTCGAAGTC
>NZ_JADYVR010000019.1:0-92169 GCF_020193935.1 Bradyrhizobium sp. NBAIM08
CGGCGCGATCGGCAATCGGCCGCCGATTGTGCTCCAAAATCACGTCGGCGCCACCAGCCCGCCAACGTGATCAGAGGCGCAAAACTCTAGTTCCGGGTGGTCCAAAGTTCGGTCTCGCTGCACAAAAACCCCGAGACTCTAACTGCCGCTGGATGAAAATGCAGTGGCAGGTCACCCATGACCTGGGAGTTGCCCTGCAGTGGTCGGATCGCATCGGCGTTCTCTACACCGGCCAGTTGGTCGAAGTGGGGCGCGCCGATCTCGCCGCTCGAACTCCCCTGCACCCCTATACGCGCGCGCTATTCTCGGCTGTCCCCCCACTTTAGGGGCATCCCCGGCGTCTGCACAGCTCTTCAGCTAGCCTGCCTGAACCTACCCAGCGCCAAGCCGGGTGCAATTTTGCATCTCGGTGCTCCGGAACACTGGATATTGCCGGCACATAGCGCCCGTGTTGCAGGGCACTCCACAACAGGTGGTGGCATGCCACAACTTGGAGCCATGAAATGACCACGCCAATCGGGCCTGCTCGCGTTCGTACAGCGCCAGCATCACCCGAACCGATCCTCGAACTGCGCAATGTCGATTTTTGTTACGGGGCTCTCGCCGATCCGCTGCGGAGGTCCCTGGCGGCTCGAGGCCGCGCAAGATCAACATGAGCATCCGGCGTGGAAAGCCCATGGACTGATCGGGGAGTCCGGCAGCGGCAAAAGCACAATCGCGAAGCTTCTGCTTGGTCTGATAGCGCCACAAGCGGGTCAGATCCTTTTTGACGGCGAGCTGCTGACGCCGAATCGATTGGCTCCGTTCCGCCTCCGTGTGCAACCTGTCTTTCAGAACCCTCTCGATGGGCTGAACCCAGTCACCCCGATCGGCAAACAGATTGTCGCGCCTCTGCTTGTGAACTTCAGGATGAGGTCTTCCGCTTGTCAGGCTCGGCTGGCTGCAGCAATTTCCGCCGTCGGCTTATCGGGCGAGATCCTTGGGAAGTTACCGCATCAGATAAGCGGCGGACAGGCCCAGCGGGTCAATATAGCGCGAGCGCTTATTCTCGATCCCGAGGTTCTGATTTGTGACGAGCCTGTCTCCGCACTCCATGACTGTTCAAGCCCAGATCCTGAACCTTCTGTCGGATCTGCGTGAGAGCCGCAGCCTGTCCCTGCTATTCATCAGTCATGATATCAGATCCGTCGCCATCTCTGTTCAGAGATCACGGTCCTGAAGCGCGGAAGCATTGTTGAGAGCGGTTCACGCGATCAGGTACTGCTCGACCTAAAGACAGATTACATGAAGTCCCTGGTCAGGGCGGTGCCCAATTCCGAACTCGGGGTCGAAATGGCAACGCGCTCAACACCTTGTTCGCAGCCCACAGAGCCTCGGCACGTGCCGGCAGAGAGGTGATAATCGCATGAGGCGCAACGCCCATAAGGTATTTACGAGCAAAATTGCCCGCGCATTGGTCACGCTCGTTCTGATGGTGACGAGCGTATTCATTCTTATGCGCTGTGCTGGCGATCCGGTGACCGTCTTACTTGGGCCCGACGCGACCCCGGACATGCCCGCCGCATACTCAGGCGAATTGGGGCTCGATCGCCCCATCCTAGCGCAATACCTGGCCTATCTCCATAACGTCGTCCGAGGAAGCTTAGGCGTCTCATACGTCTATCGACAGGATGCACTCGGTGTCGTCCTCAGCCACCTTGCATTGACGCTGATACTCACCTGCTGTGCTCTTACCCTGGCGGCGGTCATGGGCATTGCGGGAGGAATAGCTGCCGCAGTGTTTCCGTCGAGCATCGTAGGCCGTGTGTGCACTTCACCTCAATTGGTTGCCGACCGGCGGCGCGGAGAGCTGGCGCAGCTTGGCTTTGCCGGCAGTAACCATGGCGGCCGCAAGCTCCGCCGTCCTTGTACGGTACACCCGCGTGGCGTTCGCGAATCGCTGGACAGTCGCTATGTGTTGGCGGCGTTTGCGCGCGGCATTCCGTTCTCGCGAATATTGATCCACCACGTACTCCCCAATGCGGCGGCTCCGATCCTGACCATACTTGGCCTGCTTATCGGCGGAGCGGTAATTGGTTCGATACTAGTCGAGACGGTCTTTTCATGGCCGGGTATTGGAAATCTCTTCGTCACATCCGTCGGAAGCAGAGATGTTCCAGTGGTGCAGGCAACTGTTCTGCTTGCTGGCACCGCGATGATCATGACCAACCTGGCCGTCGATCTCGGTTACACCTGGCTCGATCCGCGGTCCAAATCCTCGGAGACATAGATGAGCACCGCCTGGCCGCATGAATGGACCTGCAACATCTTTCGTTCTCCGAAAGCCCCACGCGACCCGCGTAAGCCAGCCAAGGTAGGACTGTATGGTGCCTCAATGTGGATCGTCGCATGTCTATTGATTGCCGTACTGGCCCAGGTGATCTCCCCCTATCATCCAGCACAAATCTCCTTGGATGCACGGCTTACGCCACCAATATTCTTCGGCGGCACGCTGGAACATTTGTTGGGCACTGACGAGCTCGGCCGGGACGTGCTGGCACGCTTGATATATTCGATCCAGATCAGCATGCTCGTTGCGGTGGGCGGGACCTTCATTAGTACCCTGCTGGGCGTTTCGTTGGGCTTCCTCGCTGCCGAGCCTGGCGGATTGATCGACGACTCATGGCACTCGTCGATATGCAGGCTGCCATGCCGTTCATGATGACCGCACTGCTTGTCATCACGATATTTGGCAATTTGCTGGCACTTTTTGTCTGTCTTGTGGGCTTGCACGGTTGGGAGCGCCACGCCCGCATCGCGAGAGGGCTGGCTTTGACGGCCCGCAACCGGCTCCATGTAACGGCGGCACGAACTTACAACGCTTCGCGGGTCCATATCTACGCAAGGCATATTCTCCCAGCCTGTGCACCTACCGTCGTGGTCGGCATGACCCTTGGGCTCACCGAGACGGTTCTACTGGAAAGCACCCTGAGCTTTCTAGGACTGGGGATACAACCGCCGATGTCGAGCTTAGGCAATATGGTGGGATTCGGCAGAGACTATTTGAAGACCGCATGGTGGATCGCCCTCGCACCGGGCCTAGTCATCGCAGCGACGGCGATCGCACTGATGACGATCAGCGAGTCTCTGCGCCAGACGGGACCTCGCCCAGCTTCTTTCAAGTCCATCTGAGGTGACCTCATGTCGCGTCCCGACCTCGAAAGCTCAACAAATCAAATGGTCAGGAATGTTCCTCTGTATCGGCAAAAGAGGAAGTCCACCTGTGGACCATCTTCCCTGGTGATGGTCATGTCCGCGCTGGACGAGCGATATCAGCCGAGTGAAACAGCTGAGCTCGAGATCTGGCGAGAGGCAACGACCATTCACGGCGGCTGCGGCCCGGTCGGCTTGGCCTTGGCTCTCAAACGCCGCGGCTTCGCAGCGCTTGTTGTTGTGAGCCATGATGGACTGTTTCTTCAGTCTCGCACTTCACAAGGCGGCGAGATGGAGGTGATGCACATTCTCCAGGAGCGAGATCTCGCCGAAGCGTACCAGCGCGGCATCCCCGTCCATGTTGGAACTTACAGCCTCGATGACCTCTCGAATTAGATGGCGGCAGGGTGGTATCCTATTGTGATGATCAGCATTGAGTTCGAAGGTAAAACCATCACTCATTGGGTGGTGGTGACCGGGACCGACGTCGATAACGTGTTCTTCAATGATCCTCTCAAAGAGCCCGCTGATGGAGGTGTTGCCACGCGCGTCGACCACTCAAGCTTTGCCAGCATGACGGAGTTCGGCCCCAACCGGGAAAAGGCGGTGATCCTTGCGGGTCTTCCAAAGATGGCGAATGTTGAGCTTCCGCTTCCCAAGATTTATGCTACCCAACAGCCGACACGTTGACCGTTTGTGGCTCCGAACGCTGATGCATTCGGTTGGTGCGAAAAGCCCACATGTAGCTAAGTCAGATCGGTCTCGAATGGTGCTCTCGAGCGGCCTACGATCGGGCGGGCCGGTATGCACCGACATCAAAAGCAGCATAAACCAACCTTCATGAGGCCTGGCCCTGCACTCTTGCACGCGTCCGAGAAGCGAACCTTTTTGGTGGGCGCCAACCGTCAGGCAGCTATAAAGGCGAGCGTCCTTTTCCAATGCATTCGCGTAAGTCAGCGTAGATTCAGATTCCCTCAAAACGCATCGTTCGCACTGGATGGCGCATTCGCGTATCAGCCTCGCGTAATATTATCGGGCTCCGCGTCCATCGGCTCGAGGTCTTCTCGCAAGCGACGCCGAATTCCGGTTCGCCTTCGGCCGACGGCAATTCCAAACCTACAAAACCTCTATGAAGATAGTTGACGAAGGAAGACTTCTAGATTGCAGATCAACCAGAGCTGTTTTCCGAATGCATCGTTCGCCGCTTGAGAGCGGCGTGCGTACCATCGCCGGAGAGCACCAACGTCGAGATAGTCGGCGATCGCAGGAGATTCTTTGAAGATCAAGTCACGAAAGGGCGCCGAGCTCGGGTCCGTCGCCCACTTACCAAGAGGTAACGGAAACCCAAGCTTCTTCCTGGTGATCACACTTGCGGGCAGACGATCTCTGTAAAGACTGCGCAGAGCGGCCTTGGAGACGTCGAGCGTTTCGCTAAATTTCTCAATCGGCGTGAAGGCCGCATGAAATGGGGCGAAGGCATGTTTCCAACGCAGATGTTCTGAGAATGACATGCGCAGAGCCGATGCAACGATCCGATGGTCTGTGAAGGGCACTCGAGCCTCCACCCCGGCCGCCATCGTGGTGTTGTCGACCATTTCAAGCAGCGCTGGCAGATGATGCCCTACGAAGAAATGCCTTATGCGCTCGGCCGGGGTAACCCCGCCTGAATGGTAGGCATTGTTCATCCAGTCGATCAGCTCCGCATCGTGAACAATGTCCTTTCTCCATGCCGATGTCGCCAGCCCCAGCTTCTCGGCTTGGGGAAAGTACGTGTACCGGGCGAGAAAGAACTCGAATTCGCTTGCTTTGAACTTGGGAAGGCCGAGATGACGCCGCGCCGGGCGGCCAATGACATCTGGCAAAGCAGCCAGCAATGCCTGTCGACAAAGGTCAAAGGGCAATCTGAAGATCCGGCTATATCCAAGGAATATCTCGTCGGCACCTTCGCCGGTAAGGAGAACCTTGTGAGAGTGGCTGACTGCTCGAGCAAGCAAATACATCGCCGCTTCGTTGTGCATGCCGACTGGATGACCACGTAATGCGGTAAGGCGTTTAACGACATCCAGGCTCGTTGCCCCGGGCAGCCGGACCAAGACATGGGCTAGCTTGAGAGATTTCGCGACCTCAACCGCATAAGGGCTTTCATCGTAAAGTCCGCCGCATACGATGCCGGTGAAGCATGTCGGCTTTTGCGAAGACTGCCTTGAAAGCTCGAAAGCCAAGACACTGGAATCCAGTCCTCCGGAAAGCAGCGCAGCCAGTGGCGTGTCGGCCCCCAAATGTTCCTCCACGGCGCTGCCGATCAACGTTTCAAGAGAACTGCAATCACCACCACCACCGTCGAGGCAGGCAGAATCCCACCAGCGCCTATGCTCGTGCGATTGCGCCGTGATCTTCAGCCAAGTGCCGGGTTGCAGCTTCCGAATATCTGCAAATAACGTCCTCTCGCCGAAGACGGCACGGTAGGAGAGAAAGGTTGATAATCCAACCGAATCGAGCTTCGAGCTGACCCCTGGCCACTGCAGGATGGCTGACGGCTGTGAGGCAAAGACAAAGCCATTATCCGCGCAAGCGTAATATAGCGGCTTAATTCCAAGCCGATCTCTGACAAGGAACGCTGTCCCCGTCTTTTGATCGTAGATTGCGAAAGCAAACATTCCCCGCAGACGTTCGACGCTATTAATCCCCCAACAAGAAAATGCTTTGCAAAGTACTTCGGTATCTGACTCTGTGCGAAATCGGTATCCATGTCGGAGCAAGTCCCGCCTTAAGTCGCGAAAATTGTAGATCTCGCCGTTGTACGTGACTGCTAGGCCGAGCTCCTCATCGAGAAACGGTTGATTTGACCTCGGATCCGGATCAATGATCGCGAGCCTTCGATGCGCAAAGGCAAAGGAAGAGGTCACGCAACTGCCACTCGCGTCGGGCCCCCGATGGGCCAGCGTCTGAGCGCAACGCGCGAGGTTCCGCTCGGTCACTGACTTATCAGTAATCCGTCCGATAAATCCGCAAATCCCACACACAGCTAGCCTCCTTCGCGCGCTAAGCTGGCTCTGCGGAAGGCGTCGGCTCGCCGGCACCCCTCGGTAGGCTGGATACTACAAAAACAACGTCCAGAGCCAGAGCACATTCAGTCGATGAGCGGCAATTCGCAGGCACACTTCGGCTGTCACGGACGCCCTCGAGAAGCGCGGTCTCATATTTCGAGCTCGCTGCCGCGCTGCCCGCCAAGTCACGCCTTACCGCCGGCGCTAGAATCCAGAAGGAGCGTCCGAACCTCATTAGTCATGATTCGTTCGACGAGCCACTTGGGAGGCTCAATGCGTGGTGGAAGATATAGAGCGCGATAGAGCCGATCGAGTTCTTCGGCGCTGCGTGGAACGTCTGACGAATCCAAAAGTGCGGTCATCTTGCGCATGGGATAGAAGCAAGCCTTGCGCTTTTCTTGACCGATCAACTCGTCTGGTGAGCGACAGGTCGTCGATCCGTCCAACAAACGCAGCCACACTTGGCAGAAGAGAGCGTATCCATAAAGTTGCGCTCTGGTGTCTAAAGAGAGGGCGGTCTCGAAAGGCAGCACAGGGAACTGCAATTCGCCGATAATATCGCCCCTATCGACCCGCTCTGGGAGATAGTGGACAGTTACCCCAAAGCTCTTCTCGCCATTGAGTATGGCATGCGTCCGCGCAAAACTGCCGCGATATCCAGGGAGTGGGCCCGGATGAAGATTGACACCCCCTCCGTCGAACCGTGCGAGGATATGGGGCGGGAAAATCTTGTTCCACATGACGCTTACGAGAAACGTTCCGAGATGAGGAACATCATCTATCGACTCGAAGAAGGGTATTCCGAAGCGGTCTGCGACTTCCCAAAGCTCCTCACTGGTTTCGTGCCGCCACCAAGTTTTCTCGTACCGGGAAGCGCCGAGAATGCCGGCGATGTGGTCTTTGCCGCAGGTCTCGATGACGAACAGAAGACAGCGGGTCGCAAGTCCCCTGGTGCCGGCAAATACCACGCGGTTGATTGAGCTGGACATTTCTATTCCTTGAGACATTGCAAGCCCGCTTATTGAAACGCTCTACTCGTCATCAATAATCCGGCGGACGCAGTGGCCGCCACGCCGATGGTTATCACATGCACAAGACTGCCAGAGGCTTTGATCTTGAAAGGGGCGATGTGGAGCAAAGATAGCGGTACAAAGAATGCTGGAAGAACCACACCCAACTCAAGCGGCGCGATAGTGTGGTCAACCAGCAAGATCGCGGCCAGCATCGGCAGAGCGTAAGAGAGAGGTAGACCGGTCGAACGACCACGCTCGTCCAATCCGAAATAGTCAAAATATGCCAGACGAAGAGCTCCGATGAGCATCACGAACGCTGTGAACACCGCAGATGCTGGAAACTCGATAAAAGATGCGATGACAATCGCCGGGATGACTGATCCAAACGAGAGGTCAGAGAAAGCATCGAGAGCTTTACCAATGGCCTTGGTAGCCATTGTTCGACCTTTGGTGCGCCGGGCAATTTCGCCGTCGACATCATCAGCGATGATCGCCCAGAGACCGAACGCGACTCCCGCCTCATAGTGTCCTTTCACCACGAGCCCCATCGCTGCACCACAGCACAGGAGCCCCACGGCAGTAACGGCATTTGCGCGGTCAGATAAATATGCGATCATCGAACCTCGATGTTGCTCTCTCTGCCGAGAGCGATCGAAACCTGAGCCCATGCGGCTGGTTGGCGGCCGCAACTTAAATTGGGCGGGGCCCGAAATGTCCGCAAACTACCGGTTCTAGTAGGTCAGCTTAGTGGTTCCGCGAGCGAAGACGGCAGCCTTCATGCAAATGTGGGGCCGAGGCGGACTCGAGCTGTGGTCGGCTACCTTGACGTTCTCTCCCATAGCCGCTGCTGTTCAATCGCCTCGAAAGGACCGCCAGCGGGCGCTTGTTGGCATGCCCAAGGCAGGACGCAAAATGGGGCTGCGGCAAATGGCGGTCGCGATCGCGATGACCAAGTCTAGCGTCCAGATAATCCCAACGTGCAACTCCTCAGCGGGGCGACATCTGCATTTTGAGCTCTGGCCCGGCGAAGCCGAGATACGTCTCCCATTTGGCACTGCAGTTGGACCGCTCAGTTGATCCCCCTCGCGCACACCACGGCTTCCAGAATGCGCGCGAACGTCGAGCTCGGCGTGATGGCCTAGACTCAGACACTTGCGATCGTTGATCTAAGGTGGCGAACACTTATTGACGATCCGGTTCACGTCGGGCTCGCAGTCAGGCCGATCAACCCACTTTTCATTGGCCTGGTTCCCGCTTTGATCGGATACCCACGAATGCGAATGAAAGCGTGCTTGCTACTGCGCAGACGGCTAGTGAAGCCAAGGCAAGCCCAAGCCCATAGTTGTTTTGGACGAAGCTGAAGAAGAACGGCGCAAACGAGGCCGTCGACAATCGGAAAGTCGTGATCAACCCGACTCGTGTTCCATACCCGCCCGGCCCGAAGACTGACAGCGGCAAGCTTCCTCGACAGATGCTGTTTAGACCAGAGCTAAACCCAACCAGGGCAACGAAGATTGCAATTCCAACGAGAGAGTGAGCCGCCAGCACAATGACGATTGTAGCCGCCGAAAGCATAACACATGAGAAGGGTGAGTTGAATGGGGGAATCCTCACGCTAAACCATCCTGCAAACAACCGTACTGCGAGCTGTGACGGGCCGAAGAGTGCGGAAATTAACGCTGTCTCCTGCGGGTCTAAGCCGATCGACGAAAGGATGGGAATCATCCGGCTAAGCAATGCTGAAAAAGCAAATGTCGTCAGCGAGAATCCTACCGTTATGAGGACGAGGCCAATCGGCTTGGAAGAGGACTGGTCTCGCGAGCCACAGACGGTATTCAGATCTCCAAGCCTTGCGGACGACTTTCCAAGAGCCAATTGGATTAAAGGTAGCGCGAGGAGAACATTGTAGCCTCCATAGATCCAACAGACTTGCCTCCAGCATATCGATGCGAGCAGCAACGAGGTCAACGGCCAAAACAGCGTCGACGAGAAACCGACGATCAATGTCAAGGCAGCCATTTGCCGTTTCGCATGGATCGCATCTCGCTGCGCCAAAAATACGAAAGCCGCCTCATAAAAGAGAAATGCCGACGCAAGTTGCATACCGAACAGGGCGATTGCAAAGACGACCGCATTCCAAGAAGTTGCTGCAATTCCCAGGCTAACAGCTCTAACGAATGAGGCGACCTTCATTGTCTTGCCTGCGCCGTATCGGTCCATGAGGCGACCGGCAACCAGGGACATCAGCGCACTAGCAAGCAAGGCAAAGGAGAAACAACCAATTAACCAGTCCTCTGTGACTACGAGGTCATGGGAAGCCTCCTTTGCAATGGCCACCACACAATAATAAAGTGTGCCGTAGCTGATAATTCCTGCACCGCCCAGTGCTACAACAATCAGCCAGTCATCCTCCCGGATGGGGCGCGATCTTCTCGGTTCGGTGTCGCATCGCCGAGTGCCTCAACTACTACGGATTAGGTGCAATAGGTTCTGTTCGCCTCCGATTTCGCCCGAACAGATTAATTCCAGCGATGGTGAATGACACGAGCTACGGGGCAAGACGGACTTTGGCAGCCGTTTGATCGCACCAATTGTATTGACTCGGCCATGCGACTGCGCGGTGGGTCTCGATGTACCGTGGTCTGTAGGAGGTACGCACGCCGGTGCAATTAATGATCGGTTCGACGCCAAGATCGCGCAGCACTTGACCCGC
The DNA here is from genome assembly GCF_020193935.1 of Bradyrhizobium sp. NBAIM08. Taxonomy (NCBI): domain Bacteria; kingdom Pseudomonadati; phylum Pseudomonadota; class Alphaproteobacteria; order Hyphomicrobiales; family Nitrobacteraceae; genus Bradyrhizobium; species Bradyrhizobium sp. NBAIM08. Next base: position 9,966 of record NZ_JADYVR010000019.1, read on the forward strand.
GGCAGGGCTAGCATACGACACTCCGTTGCGATGAATATCCGGATTCATAAGGCATCTCCTGCAACTCTTCGAACAGACAGAGCCGACTGCGGTGCTGACGCTCAAGTAAATAGGAGAGGCCCCGAACGCGCACAAACTTTTAGGCCAGCTCGCGCCGCCACAAGAGAGCGACTGGAATCAATTTTCGACATCTTCTCTTGAGCTCGACAATTGCTCGCGCTCACCGTCGGCAGGTCGTGAACGCGGCGATTCCCACCATTCGATCGCGTGCGATTTGAGCGAGGTTGGCACCCTCCTCCCCGCAGCCGATGACGTTAACCCGGGGCACGATGCCAACCGGCAGCTTCTGCCGCGCCAAGGAAAGCATCAAAACTCGTGCCAGTTCGCTGATTGCGCAGGCCAACCCTTTCGATCACTTCTTAGTGGGTTCGACTCCGCGAACCAGGCTGAAACACTGTCGCGAACCCAACAAACCCGACGAGTCGTCGTATCGTTTCTCTTATCATTGGCGAGGCGTTGCTAACGAAATCGCCGCCAGAAGAGGAGCGCACACTGTCCGTAAATTTGCCGCTTCCGCGACAGCCTGAGACTCCAGATGAGGCGAGGTCCGTCTCCCCTTTGCGGATTCCGACGAAGTCGCCCAGGCGTACCGATGTGAAGTCGCCCGTGGATTCCGAGGCGATGTCGCCCACCTTTCCGATTTGATCTCGCCCAGTGGCGGGGCATTCTGGCCGCTTGGTTTTCTGGCATCGGTCAAGCCGCGTGGTCAATCTGGAATCGCAACTTGAACCTGTTTTCTTCGGTCTGCTTTTGCTGTGGGCATGTGGGCAACGCGATTGCGTTGTCCAAGCGCAGCGGCATGTCCACAGCGCCACGGGCTCAGGTCTTTCGGGCGGATTGCCGAGTTCGGCGCAGGCTCTCACCGGTGAGGTCGAGCCGATGGGCGTTGTGGACGAGGCGATCGAGCACGGCGTCGGCATAGGTGGGATCTCCAATGAGCAGATGCCACTGGTCCACAGGAAGCTGGCTGGTGACGATGGTGGAGCGATGACCGTAGCGATCTTCGAGGATTTCCAGGAGGTCGTGACGGGCGCTGGCATCGAGCGGCTCGAGCCCCCAATCATCGAGGATCAGCAGATCGACACGGCCAAGGCCGCGCAACAGGCGGGGATGTCGACCGTCGCCGCGGGCGAGCGCCAGATCGTCGAACAGGCGCGGGACGCGCTGATAGAGCACGGAGCGATTGTCGCGGCAGGCCTTGTGGCCGAGCGCCGAGGCGAGCCAGCTCTTGCCGACGCCGGCCGGGCCGCAGATCAGCAGGTTGGCATGGTCGTCGATCCAGCGGCCCTCGACGAGCTTGGCGAACAGCGGGCGATCGAGGCCGCGCGGGGTGCGGTAGTCGATGTCCTCGACGCACGCTTGCTGGCGCAGCTTCGCGTAGCGCAGGCGGGTGGCGAGCCGTTTGTCGTGCCGCAGCGAGGCTTCACGTTCGAGCAGCAGAGCAAGCCATTCGGCGTGACCGAGGCTTGCGGCCTCACCGGTGGCTTCGATGTCGGCGAAGGCCTTGGCCATGCCGTGGAGGCCGAGGGCGTTGAGGCGGTCGAGGGTCGGATGGGTGAGCAAGGGATGATCTCCTAATTGTAGTAGCGCGGTCCGCGGATGTTGGCATGCAGGATCGGCGCATCGTCCGCGGAGCGCTGGTGAGCAGGACGCCGATCGAGATTGTTGGCGAGGATCGACTTGACCGAGCCATAGGTGCGCGCGCCGATGTCGATCGCCCGCGCAGCCGCGGCGTCCAGCCGGTCGCGCCCATAGGAGGCGGCGAGCCTGAGGATGCCGAGGCAGGTGCGGAAGCCTTGCTCGGGGTGCGAGCGCTCGTCGAGAATGAGGTCGCACAACGCGCTGGTCGCCGGCCCGATCGCGGCGGCGTCCTGGCGGATACGCGCGATGGTCCAGCCGGCGTAGCGCCGATGGCTGGAGGCCATGTGCTCCGGCACGGTGGTGTGTTTGTGATTACCGCTCATGCGCTGATGCGCGGCGATCCGCTCGCCCTTGTGGAAGATCTCGACGGTGCGGGCCGTGAACCGCACCTCGACCTCGGCGCGGGCGAAACGATGCGGAACGCTGTAGTAATGCTTCTCCACCTCGACGTGGTAATCGAGACTGACGCGGCGGATCCGCCACTCGGCGAGGACGTAGGGGGACACCGGCAATGGCTTGAGCGCCGGCCGGTCGACCTCCTCGAGCAACCGGCGGCGTGTCACGCCGAGCCGTCGGATCGGCCGTTCCTCATTCAGCCTCGTGAGCAGTTCGCCGATCGCCGCATTGACCTCGGCCAGGCTGTAGAAGGTGCGATGACGCAGGCGACCGAGCAGCCAGCGCTCGACGATGAGGACGGCCTGCTCGACCTTGGCTTTGTCGCGCGGCTTGCGCGGCCGCGCCGGCAAGATGGCGGTGCCGTAATGCGCCGCCATCTCCGCATAGGTACGGTTGATCTGCGGGTCGTACAGGCTCGCCTTGATGACCGCGACCTTGGTGTTGTCGGGCACCAGCAGCGCCGGTATGCCGCCGATCGCCGCGAAGGCGCCAACATGGGCGCTGATCCAGTCGGCGAGCCCCTGCGTCCAGGTCGCCTGCGCGTAGGTGAAGCTCGATGCGTCGAGCACGGCGACGAAGATCTGCGCCGTTCTGCGCTCACCGGTCAGGCGGTCGACCACCACCGGCACGCCATCGCCGGCATAGTCGACGAACAGCTTGTCGCCAGCCACATGGGCCTGGCGCATCGTCACCGACAGACGGCCCTCCCAGGCGCGGTAGAGCTCACAGAAGCGCGAGTACCGGTATCCGCCGGGCTCGGTGGCGATATATTCCTCCCACAGGATCGACAGCGTCACGTGCTTGCGTTTGAGCTCGCGGTGCACGGTCGCCCAGTCGGGCTCGGCGATGCGGCGGTGACCCTGACGGTTGCCATTGCCGGTCTTGGCGAACAGGCGAAGTTCCAGAACCGTGTCGGTGACGTCGTCTGGCAACGGCCAGCTCAAGCCCGCGGCCTCGAACCGCCGGAGCGCCAGCCGCACCGTCGAGGGTGCCGCGCCCACCCGTCGCGCAATCTCGCGGCTCGGCAGCCCGGCCGCCTTCATTCTGATCACATCGCGCACACGGCGCATCGCAAGCCTCTCCGTCGGCATCCAGGTCCCCTTCGCAAAGCCGAAAGGGGTGACCCTATGGGAGCCAGAACAGGCCTCGTCACCCGGGCGACATCATCCCGGAATGGTGGGCGAAATCATCTCGGAACGGGCGGGCGACTTCAAATCGGAATGGTGGGCGAGATCATCTCGGAATCATGGGCGACATCGAGCGGAATCCGCACCCCTTGCCGGCCGTCTCGGATCAGCTTACAGACGGACGCCGATTCCATAACCAGACCGTTGTTGACGACTGCACCCGTGAATGCCTGCCGGTAATGGCCGCTGACACTCGCTCTCAGCGAGTGGGCGCGAGGGCGGCAGACCAAGGACAGTCAGCGAAAATGGCACCGAAATACAGCCATGCCATTCTGACATCGGCGGATCGGAGTGGTGTCTCCTGGCATCACATCGCGCCCGGCGCAAAGCCCTCGCAAAACCTTTGATCGAGACCTGTTCTCCTCACTGCGGCAGGCCCAGGTCGGACGCGGACGCTGGCCCGCCTGACTAGGGACTCCAGCAGCCAGAGCGAACTGAAGATTGGACCCTGCGCGCAGGGATTCGCATCGCATGGGCGCCTAGTACCCGGAATCAGAGCGGAGTGATACGGCGGCCTTTGAAACGGCGCTGACGGACCTTTTTCCTGGTCCAGACGAAGGGCTCGGCTCTGTCGTTGTATGCGTTGACGTAGGCATCGATGTGATCCTGCAGCTGCTTGAGGCTTGTGAAGGAGGTGCCGCTGAGCGACTGCCCCTGCAAGATCGAAAACCACACCTCGACCTGATTGAGCCAGGACGCACTTGTCGGCGTGAAATGAAATTGCACGTTGGGGTGGGCCTTGAGCCAATGCTCGTTCTTCTTGTGGGTGTTGAGGTTGTCGAGGATGACGTGAAGCTTCCGGTCCGGAAAAGCCGCGGTGATGCTTTTCATGAAATCAAGAAACTCGACGCGGCGACGCCGTTTAGAGTGCGTTGCGATGATCTCTCCGGTGGCGACTTCGAGCGCTGCAAACAGCGTTGTCGTGCCATGCCGCTTTTAATCGTGGCTCTGGCCGGTCAAGGCGCGGCCATTGGGCAACTTCAGATAACCCTGCGCTCGCTCCAGAGCCTGGATCGAGGGCTTCTCGTCCACGCACAGCACAATGGCCTTCGCGGGCGGGGCGACATAGAGGCCGACGACATCCGCGGCTTTGGCCGTAAAGTTCGGGTCGTTGCTCTTACACCAGGACTTGCGAGCCGCGAGGTCAATCTTGTGGCTGCGCAGGAACCGCCAGACATATTGGACGTCAACATCGCCCAGCGCCCCGGCCAGTAGGGGCCCGGTCCAGCGTGCGAACCCTTTCGGCGGCAGCTTGTCCAGCAGCTTCAGAATCCGCTTGTCAGTGGCCTTCGTATAAATCGGCTGCTTGCCCGGTCGCGCCTTGTCTTGCAGCCCTTCAAGGCCTTGGTCGGCATAGCGATGCCGCCAAAGGCTGACAATCCGCGGCTGGACCCCAAGGCGATCGACCGGGTGCTGCGCCCATCCGCCGCCAACAGAACTATCCGCGCCCGCTTCAAATCGCGCTGCAACGTCATCGGTGAGCGACAGCTCGCCTCAAGCACCTTGCGATCTTTCCTCGAAAGGTGGACTTCTCTTGCTTCGGGTATCATCCATATCTTGAATCACGACTCACGATCCAAGAAAAGTGGGTACTAGTGCGCAAAGAACGAGCCGCCTTTTACTTATATCAAACACCGCAGCATCGCTGGCCAACGACGCGTCGTTAAGCCGAGCAGCGATGCACGGTTTGTTGTTTGCAAAGAGCCACTGGCTGTATCTGCGAAGAGGACGAACATAATTCACCATAGCGGTGATCTCCTTGTACTCTGCCCCAACAAGCGCGTCTTGAAGTGTAGAAATCATCTGTGCGTCTTCGGAATATAAAGGCGGAGCATTGCGTTTTCTCGCTCCATCGCGGAGATGTTCAAGTGCCGCGCCGATACTTCTATGACCACCGGCGTCCTTGAAGCGATTGATCTCTTCATTCAGCGCTTCTTCCATATTCCATGTCTCGTCGTGAATCCGCGCCGCAATGCCCGGCTGGTTGTTTGTACGAAGGTAGTGGCTGAAATCCGCGAGAAGAGTGGCATAGGTGCTGGCGGTACCTAAAGTTCCGGCCGTCACTGCTTGTTGTTTGTACTCTTTGATGAGACTCGCGTCCTCTGGATAGGGAGTCAGGTCAGGGCGGCCAGCGATCGGCGCGATACCTCATCGACTGAGAGGTCCGCAGATGAGCTAATGCCCAACGGACGTTCGTCGTTCCACCTTTTGCTATGAACTCATCGACGTCTTCATCCATTGAATCGCTATGAAGCCGATCAGCAATGCTGGGCTTTCTGTTTGCAAAGAGCCAGCGGGCGAAGCTGCGCAGATGACCGACGTTGCTCGTGGCGGTGCTCTCGGCGGCTCCTCCTTCGATGAGCGCCTGCTTAAGCCGGGGAATAAGGAGTGCATCTTCGGCATAAAGGGGCTTCTCGCTGCGACCTACCAATACCCCAATTGGCTGGCTCTTCTGCTGCGCTGAGTTGCCCGGCATCGCCTCATCCTCTCCGGTTAATTCCAGAGGTGATGCCGGGAGGGGTTCGTTCATGATCACCTGAAACCGATGCTGATCTTCCACAGGCAGGACCTCTGGCCAGTCATGCGAAGCGCTATGCCGTACGGCGCGATCCAAGACACGGCTCGGCTCCATGAGTGCCGAAGCGTTCAGCATTGTTCCTTCACCGTCCGGAGCCGGCAGATACGGGTGCGCGCTCGCCCGCATGACGGACCGCGCCTCAGATTGCCATGCATCCGCTTGGGCACGGACCTGCATGAGCACGGAAGTGGATGGGCGAGCGACGTCGCTCAGCTGCCTCTGAAAGGCCGGCGCCTCTGCCGACGAGCCGGCCGCAGAGGCATCTTGCGCGTCCCCACAGTCCGTTTCTTGGCGCACCCGATTCTGCACTCACTTCAATGAAAGGCCAGGAACGCTAATCGTATACGCCTGGACCAGAGCCGACACGTCGCTAGCATTTGAGGGCTTAGCTGAAAGTGCATTCCTGACATCTAACCCAGGAATAAGCCGTGGTTACGGTCCACCTGCCGCATCAATTGGCCGAGAATGGGGCGCTACGATCTTTCTCATTACGGTCCACTTCTGCCGCCTGCCTAAACTCTTAATGTCCCGCCTCAATTGAGCCGATACAGTGGCCAAGAAGTTCCCAAAGAGCTTGCGTGTTTGGTGGCGATGCGGCGGAAGTCCTTGAGCCCACAGAAGCTGCGCTCGAACACATTTCGAACGTTTCTAAGCAGGTTTGTCGAAGCGATGAGATTACGGCCTTGGCGCGCAACGACGAGCTCAGCACGAAGGTGGTCTCGCCTTTGCCAGCGATGAGCGCGCATAGGCAAGCGTCCGAGATCCTCATGTATTCGCGCGCGTTTTTTATCCTAGTCGCCTCTTTCTCTCGGATCTTCTGGTGAAAAGCAGAAAAGACGTCTCAATGGGGTAGGTACACTTCCTCGTTCAAGCGACGGCGAAGCGATCTGCCTTCCCCAGAATTGATAGCGCGACAAGCCTGGTGTTTGCTGTAGATTCTGTCATCCGGAACGACGAATGGTTCGCGAAATGAAACATCGCATTTGGTTGCCGCGATCTGCAACGACCATGCGAGATGGCTGAAATCGCGGCGGTCCTCTAGACGTGATACGGATCTGCGAATCCTGAAGCGCAATCCAAGGACGGAGCTGCAGATGCCAAGTTCGGCAGATAATCCTGATACTCCACCAACACCCCCATATTCCACGTACCCGTGCCTCGATGAACCCGTGCTAGTCGTGCCTAGCACCGATGAAGTTTGGCTGACAATCCCGACCGCTGGGAGATTTTGCGCTTCGCCGCATTACGGCGGCGAACGTTCAGGGTGGTAGTCGTCCGCGCCTCATGGGTGCAAGAAAACGGTGCATATATGAAACGAAACAGGCCAAAAGCGTCGTGCTGCTCGAGTCTAACTGGCAATTCAAAGGTAGGCGAGCAAGCCTTTCCAGCTGTCTCTCGCAGCCTAAAACGGCGATGCTCTCTCGCCAACACAACACGCTTTGACTGGTCAGCTCACGCTATGCAACGAGCAGAATTATCCCCAGGTTCTACAAACTCATGGTCTATGGTTATGACACTTATCGAATATCCTTCTGGAAACTCCACCGAACCGATCGTCCTTGTTGGCAAGAATCGTTTTGGAAACTGGGTCGTCCGTGAACAGAACGGCAATTTCGGTGGCTTGTTCGCGAGCCGTGCGCAAGCGCTCAAATATGCACTTTGCGAGAATGGCCTACATCCAGAAGCTATATTCGAGGTATCTCGCGAGATCGAACTTATTATTCTCCACGGCCCGCCCGAGGAGCATGGATGAATAGATCAGCCCTATTGAGTAAGGTACTTGGCTTTGCTGCAGGCCACGACAGCAGACCGCCAGATCGCATCCCCTTTAAGAATGCATAAAGGCTGGCCTTGGCCATCACAAGGAGCGAAACATGACGGCGATCTTGCGCCTAGAGGACGAGAATAAGTCAGATTTTGGTCGGCGCGTAGGTCCGCCCATGTATATGGCCTGAACGGACTGCTGAACAGCGTTCTTTAAGGTGCAAGGCTGCGACCTATCGCTCCTTAGGCCAAGCTGTGGCTCCGATTGCCGAGCTCACTCAAGGCACGACGGCAACACTCGTGTAGCCAACAAAGTCGAAAAGGTTGCGCGCACGCAGGTGTGATGCTTACTCGGACCACGAAACTGCCAAGCGCACTGTGACAGGGGTCCTGTCGGTCGCTCAACTCGTGCAAGGGAGCAGCGGCGTGTGGACGAGCGATTACCACCCGACTATCCCAGCTGATTATCGCCGGCCCTCACCAACCGGGATCGTCGAGGACGGTAGACTATAGGCGAAAGATCCTCTTAAAGGCTTAAACCAAAATGCGCTGCCGACATAGCCCATTCATCTGCCTACCCTCATTGCGCCCCGCATGTCTTGACGGCTCTCGAGAAAGCCTGCGAACACATCGACGATGAACTCCGCGTCGGCGCGCGTCATAGGTGATGAAATCGATGCAGCAGCACCATAAGGGAGGATGACGCCGTTCTCCGCAAAGAAGCGTGTTAGCTCCTTCATTAGAGTTTCTCCGGCGGGCGTGGGACAGATCTCGCGATATTCACTCGGAGCTTCTGCCCCCGGATGAATGCGGAAGAGTGAGGCGGCTCCAGTGACACAGAGCGGCGCGCCCAGTTTCGAGATTGCCCGACCGATTCCTGTTCGCACGATGTCCCCGAGGATCTCCAGATGAGCAAAAGACCCATGGTCCAGATGATGCATTGCGGCTAGCCCCGCTGTCATGGATAGTGGATTGGCAGAAAACGTACCTCCTTGCGGAAGCAGTGGTCGACCCGATGTGCATCGAATACCTTCATCACGTCCTCGCGACCGCCGATTGCTCCAATCGGCAGACCTCCGCCGATGATCTTGCCCATCGCGATGATGTCTGGGACAAGGCCGTAACGTGCGGAAGCCCCCTGAAAGCTCTGCCTAAGATTGAGGACCTCATCAGCAATCACAAGAATCCCGTTTTTGCGGGCCGATTCCTGCACAGCAGCTACGAATTCGGGCTTTGGCGCAATGAACCCCGCGCGGCTCGGCATCGGATCCAGAATGACGGCGGCAAGCTCAGACGCATTCGACTATATCAATCGATGTGCGCCTTCAACATCGTTAAAGCGGAGAACAATCACCTCATCGAGAACACTTGCAGGCATCCCGCGATAGAAGGGCGTCGAGTTGGGCTGGATGACGTCACCCCAGTTCTCCGGTGTCGCCGCTTGACTGACTTCGACCCAGTCATAGGCACCATGATATGCACCCTCGATCTTGGCAATCTTCGAACGTCCGGTGAAGGCCCGCGCAGCTTTGACCGCAAATAGTACGGCCTCAGTCCCGGTATTCACGAAGCGAACGCGGTCAACCCTCGGAATGCGTTCACAGAGTAGTTCTGCGAGTTCGATCTCGATCTCCGTCGGATTTGCGAAGCAGCTGCCGCGCTGAATTTGATTAACTAGCGCTTCCACCACGGGGGCGAAGGCATGTCCATGGATCAACGTCGTGAAGTTGCGATTGAGGTCCAGAAACCGGCGGCCATCGAAATCGAGCACATAGCTGCCCAGGCCAACGCTCGATATAAAGCGGAGTTGGATCTCGCTCAATCGTAACTCGCGAGGTGCCGTCGGGGAACACTCTTTGTCCCCGGGAAAAGCTTTCGTCGGAACGCCTCCCAGCGCGCGAAAATCCAACCGCCGTATTGGACTCTGCTTTCTTGTGGTTCACGACATCCTCATAGTCTTCTTGAAGTTGTGCTGAGTAGGCAGACACCAGTCATAGCGATGCCACAACGCCTGAGCCCTGACGTTCGGCTTCGGGGATGCGAAGGGGACTATCGACCAATTTGCGCATCACGCGATCAAAACGTCAATCAAACTGGATTAGCCCCTCATGCCAAACTGCCGCAGAGAGTTTCCTCTACTCTCGATATTGGTTCGGTACTGCTTTTGTCCGCGGGTCCACAGTAACGAACTTGCTTGCGTGCGCCTGGCGCATGCGCAGCAGAGAACGCTTGGGGACGCAGATCTCATCAATTAACGCCCCGCATGTTGCGGCCTCTGCTGGATACCCTCAGATTAGCTGCATCACAGCAGGTGGCGAGTTGCTAGCTGACCGTACGCATCAATAGGACATCGCGACACTACCTACTCTGGTGAGATCGCCAGCAACACCTTCAAGAGGCCCCAATTTCCGAACGGGGCCCGGAGAGAACGATCTGAGGCCGGCAGACGGGGCATTTTCGCGAGGGTTCCAGCACCGGCTCCCCCTGAGGAGGGGGAAGAACACTGACGGCCTCGAATTCCCGACGCCCAGAAGGCATTCATTCTCAAGCAGAGCCGTGACTGGTCGCCGCAGCCAAGATCTGCCGCAAGGCCGGCATTAGTCGGACTGACTACTTTAATTGGAAGAAGAAGCACGACAGGCTGCTACCAACCGAGATGCGGCTGCTGCTCGAGGGCGACAACGTCAAGCTGGCGAAGCTGGTGGCAACTCTGTCGCTCAACGAGGGATGCCGCAGGATGCGATCCGCAAATAGCATGACGCCCGGCCGCAAGCGCAAGCTGGTCGTCGAAGCAGCAACGAGTGGCAGGTCTCGATCCGCCACACCCGCGCGGCACTCACGTTTGACGGATCGACCTACCGTTACAAACCCCGTCGCGCCGGCCACGCTGCCCTCGAACATCAGTTCAAGGAGATCCGTCATGCCCGCGCTGGCTACGGCTATCCGCGCGTCTGCGTTCTGCCCGCCGGGCCGGACGCCGCCATCCATCGGGAGTTGGGCCCGCAATTGCGCGACAAAATAAAGGGCCGGGTCAAGGCCGCACTGCGCGAGGTGGTGCGGAATTCGCAAACAATGACGGTACCTCTCAAGGTCTAATGATTCTGACGCTTGACGAATATCGTCCTAGCATTCGACCGGACCGACGGTCTTCTTGGCAACGGATTTGGAAACTGGTCGTCCCGCCAGCACAATGGAACATTTTGTGTCTCGTTCGCGAGCCGAAGCATACGTTCAACTACGCACTCTACGAAAATGGCCAATCCAGAGGCTATCGGAGACATCTCGCGAGATCGCTGATATCCTAAACGCCTTGCGAGATCGCCTCGCCACTAACTCTAGTCAGTGCAGAGGGGGGCTCCAATGTCGCCGCGCTTGCGTTCCCAGCCGAGTATGCGCTGATCGTGTAGTCGCGCGGCAGGCCGTCAGCGCCACGAGCGAGCAATTCTTGCGACGTTTGGGCGCTGTGCAGGTGTTCCGGCGCCTCCATCGCGCAGATCCGGGGATAGAGTGGAGCTCGTCTTCCGGACAATACTATCTGCTTTGGCAGTTGATCCAGCAGCATCCGCATGTCACGAATTACCTGAGAACGTCAGCCTTCAGCCTGATGACAAGGAGCTACGGGTGTTCGCGATGCATCATAAGCACTATCAGCCCTCGCTAGCTCCCCTGATCGAGCGCCCTCCTTCGCTCGCCTGTTTGCTCGAACGACCCTGATCTTGTCTCGATCAGGGTAGGCGCACGACGGCCTCTCCTCGCTCAGGCAGGCCTAAGCTTCGAACGTTATGACGTCCGTCCGTGGAACCTCGTCCGGCAAACGCAATAGCTAGAGACAACATGATCCTAGAAGCGAGTATGATTGCACGATCCCATGGAAGCAGATTGCCGGCTGCAATCGCATCTCGGCTTGGCCTACCGCTGATCGTTGCGCCCATGTTCTCTGTCTCTGGGGTAGAACTTGTGACTACTGTCTGCCGGTCGGGAGCGATTGGCGCATTTCCGACCATCAATGCGCGATCGGTCGAGGAGCTCGATCATTGGCTAACCTGCATTGAGCATGATCTCGCGAAGGGGGACCGAGTGACCGCGCCGCACTGCCCAAACCTTCTAATGCGTCAGGCGCGGATGAAAGATGACCTCGCCTGTCTCATACGCCACAAGGTGGAAATTGTGATAACCAGCATGGGATCGCCGACTGCTGCGATCGGACCGCTGCACGAAATTGGCTGCCTTGTGTTCACCGACGTCGCATCGCTGCACCACGCGGAAAACGCCGTGAAAGCCGGTGCGGATGGCTTGATCCTGCTTACCGCGGGAGCTGGTGGCCATACTGGCTGGGCTAACCCATTTGCTTTCGTTCGGGCAGTTCGCGCCATGTTCGATGGTCCAATCGTACTCGCCGGCGGCATCACTGACGGCGTTTCCCTCGCTGCTGCACGTTTGCTCGGGTGTGATCTCGCCTACATGGGAACCAGCTTCATTGCGACACTTGAGAGCATGGCGAGCAGTGCCTATCGACGCATGCTGATAGATAGCACGCTTGACGACGTAATGCTGACCAGGGCTTTCACGGGGCTTCAAGTCAACATGCTAAGGCCATCAATCGTCGCGTCCGGCCTTGATCCGTCGACCCTCGACGAAACCGTGTCCGAAGCACAAGCCAAAGAAAGATTTGGTGGCAATTCTGGCGAAGGACCGCGGCGGTGGATCGATATCTTGAGTGCTGGTCACGCCGTTTCAGGCGTGCTCTCGATTATGGGTGCCGCCGACCTGGTGCAGCAGGTCGCCGCGCAATATAGGGCGACCTTGGCGAGCTCCGTCTGATACAGGTCAAGACCTTTGCGTGCATGAATCTGCTCTTTGGAGTCCATTGAAGCATCAACCGCAAAACACGGATCCGTCGTAACTGGCGCATGGACTCGATGCTAAGCGCGCCGAAACGCCAGGCGAGCATTCGTCTCGTTCCGCAGGAGCATCGCCTTAGGTGTCGATGATCCCTCGTTCCGCCGGAAGTGCGCGTAGCGCGATAACACAGGGAGAAAGGAGCTGATCATCGGCACCATCGCAGCACACTGGTCGGCCGCTTTAGTCGGCACGAAGTTCCTCGTCTTCAGCTCCTTCGTAACTGATAGATTCAACATGGGCCGCAATCGTCTTGCCTCTCGAGATACATGGCGATCATTACGGCATTCGCAGGGCTGATCATGGGTGATCCACATTATGGTCGTCACGCCAGAGCGGCGCGATGGTGCCATTCGATCTCTAACTGCATGTGCTCGCGGAGCTTTCTTGTTGAGGTGCCCAGCTATCTATCGCCCATCGGAGAGATGGGTTGACAGGGCCTCGAGGGCCTTGGCCTTGAAGCCGCGGAGCTACATTTGAGTCAATGTTAGTGGAGCGCTCTGGAAACTAAATGTTCCTGAACGGTGCTCTGGGACGAAAGCGACTGGTGCAGAGCCGGTCACAGAATATGTGGCTTTCTCAACTACAAGGCTGGAGCTGGCCGAAATAGGTTCTCGGGCGTTGAACGGGGCCTGATGCGAATGGATCGAAACCAACTGGATGCAGAAGCCTTTTGACGAATAGTCGAGTGCCTTGCAGGGTCTGATTGCTAAGCCCTTCGCTTGCGGCATTCAACACTGTCACTTCACGGGTCATTAATGTCATTCAATGTTTGGTCATGTACACGCTCGACCATCGAGAGCGCGAACATCACAAGACTAGTTCGCGCAACAATATTGGTTGAAGGTTAAGTTGCAGGTTTAGGGCGAGGCCAAAGAGTAGAGGGCACGCCGCATCAAATTGCGGCAAATCGGGCCCGAGCGTGCATGGCGTTCACCAAGGGCGGCCGCGCCGCAGTTAGGTGGTTAAGGATGGATGGTTAGTCGAGTTGGCGATCTCGTGAATGTCATGTCGCGACTGCAGCCACGGAAATGACGCCGGCTTTCTGCGTCTCTCAAACCGTGAAGTCTATAGCGCGCGCCTTTTCCTTCGGCCAAGCAACTGACACACCTCTTGGTCCTGCGGAGCGGTTCGATGGCACCCATCTTATTAAAGAGGAGAGATAGGATGATCGGGACTTCCCCACTTTTTCATGGCATCATCTCGGGTGAGAGACGGCGCAGTCATTCCGATGTCGCGGATCGCGCGATGCGGATCGCGGGAGGGCTTGCTCGGCTCGGCATTCGCGAAGGCGATAGCGTGTGCATTCTGATGCGGAATGAGATCGCATTTGTGGAGGTCACGCATGGAGTTATGCAGCTCGGAGCTTATGCTGTACCGGTTAACTGGCATTTCAAGCGTCAAGAGATAGAGTACATTGTGGCCGACTCCGGCGCGCAGGTGCTGATAGGCCATGCAGACCTTTTGCATCAACTGGAACGTGACGCCTCAAACAAGTTGGTTCTGAGTATAGCGACGCCGCCGGAATTGATAGCTGCTTACAATATCCATCCCGCGCTTCTCGCGATGCCGGGGTTCGCACGCGATTTCGAAAGGTGGATTGCGGATCAGCCGTCGTGCGCGGCTTTGCCTGCAGCCCAGCCGACGACAATGATCTATACGTCGGGCACCACGGGGCATCCCAAAGGGGTACGTCGCGTCCCACCAACCGGCGAGCAGGCCGCGGGATTGGAGGATATACGCGCGATCCTTTATGGGCCGGGCGCTCGCGCGCTCGTCCCAGGACCGCTTTACCACTCCGCACCGAACTTCTTTGGAATCTGGTTCAGCCGCCGGGGCGGCGCGCTGGTGCTGATGCCTCGTTTCGAACCTGAGGAGTTGTTACGCCTGATAGAAGCAGAGAAGATTGACACTATTCTCATGGTGCCAACCATGTTTGTACGCCTTATGCAGCTGCCTGAAAGTGTACGAATGAAATATGACCTTTCGTCGCTGCGCCACGTCGTCCATGGGGCGGCGCCCTGCCCGTCGGAGGTGAAGCGTGGGATGATTGAATGGTGGGGGCCCATCATACATGAGTTCTACGGCTCGACAGAAGCAGGGGCTGTGACGTTTGCGACCTCGCTGGATTGGCTGCAAAAGCCTGGAACGGTCGGCACTCCTTTGCGCCATGTCGAGCTGCGCGTAGTCGGTGTGCACGGACAAGTACTGCCAGCTGGGGAGGTTGGAGAGATTTATTCCTGCAACACGTCTTTCCCGCGATTCACATATCACAACAGACCCGAGAAGCTGGTCGAGATGGATCAGGAAGGCTTTATCGCCTCCGGCGATCTCGGCTTTGTCGACGCGCATGGCTATCTGTTCCTATGTGACCGGCTGCACAATGTAGTGATTTCCGGTGGGGTCAACATTTACCCCGCCGAGATCGAAGCAGCTCTACACATGGTGCAGGGCGTGCATGACTGCGCAGTGTTTGGCATTCCCGATGCGGAATTTGGCGAGGCACTCATGGCAGTGGTCGAACCGCAACCCGGGACTATGCTTAATGTCCTGGACATACGCGAGAAGCTGAAGACGGTCTTGGCCGACTACAAGGTTCCCAGGGAGATCGAGATCCGGACCCGCCTGCCGCGCGAAGACTCAGGCAAGATCTTCAAGAGGCAGCTGCGGGATCCTTATTGGGAGCAGTCAGGAAGAAGAATTTGAGGGATAGAAAAGCGGCGGCAAAAGTCAGCCTTGCAAGAACCGATGTTGTGTAAAAGAAGGGACTTGATCTGACAGTGGGTGCTTTGTCGCGGCAGGTGTCCGACAAAGATTTCATGTCCGACCGGCAACAATTTCGCTCTCGACAGAGCACTTGCGTCAAGCAAGGTTTGCATTCGGCGTCTTGCCGTAGCACCAGCGCCCCTGATGCGGGCGTAACTCATTATAGGCGGTGATCCACTCATCGAGATCGCTCTGCAACGCAGTAATGCTCGGATAGATCTTCTTGCGGAACGCGACGCGATAGAACTCCTCGAGCACGGTGCGGTGGAAGCGCTCGACAATGCCGTTGGTCTGTGGGCTTTTCGTCTTGGTGCGGGTGTGATCGATGTCCTCGACGGCGGGGTAGAGCTCGTATTCGTGATGCTCCGGATTGCCGTAATACTCGGTGCCGCGGTCGGTCAGGATCCGGTTCAGCGCGATGCCCCGCGCATCGAAGAACGGTACCACGCGGTCATTCAACAGCTCGGCCGCCGTGATCGGCGTCTTGCGATCATACAGCTTGGCTAACGCCACCTTGCTGTAGGTGTCAATGAAGGTCTGCTGATCGATCCGCCCGACCCCCTTCATGTTGCCGACATAGAAGGTGCCTGCGCACTACAATAGCCGGGGCACTCGCTCTCGAACTCGCCGTGCGCCTCCTTCTCGGACTTGGCCTTTTCCAACGCAACGAGCTGGGCCTCGGTCAGCACCAGGCCGTCCTGGGCCATCCTGGCCTCCAGCGCCGTCAGCCGCTTCTTGACGTTGGCGAGGTCGTGACGCAGCCACACCGTCCGCACGCCGAACGGGGAGATCGACAGGCCGCGGCTCCTGAGCTCATTGCTGACCCGCACCTGGCCCCAGGCCGGCTGGTCGATCGCCAGCTCAACGACGGCCGCCTCGACCTGCGGCGCGATACGGTTCTTCAGGATCGGTTTCTTGCGGCTGATCTCAATCAGCGCCAGCTCGCCGCCCTTGTCGTAAAGTTCCTTGAACCGGTAGAAGCTGTCGCGGCTATAGCCCATCATCCGGCAAGCTTGGCTAACGTTGCCAAGCTGCTTGGCCGATTCCAGCATTCCGACTTTCGCGCGAATGACCTTCTGTTCCTGGGTCATGGGAACGTCTCCTGTGAGACGCTGCGGGC
Organism: Bradyrhizobium sp. NBAIM08; assembly: GCF_020193935.1. Taxonomy (NCBI): domain Bacteria; kingdom Pseudomonadati; phylum Pseudomonadota; class Alphaproteobacteria; order Hyphomicrobiales; family Nitrobacteraceae; genus Bradyrhizobium; species Bradyrhizobium sp. NBAIM08. The sequence continues at coordinate 26,377 of NZ_JADYVR010000019.1, forward strand.
TGCGCGGGAGCGCCCTTTGGGTGAGCGCTCCTGCTCGCCCGCAGCTCCATTCCCTGCCAGTTCAAACCTCGCCGTCAGATTAAGTCGAAACTTCTACAGATGTTGCGCCCGCATGGGGTCTTTCGGCCAGCTGCGATGCTCTACGCGGAGCGTTCGGATCGCGGCAAGTTCATCTCCTACGGCCCTTGTCAACCGTTCCGAAAACCATCTTTCGGAGTCCCCCTTTTGGGGACAAGGACATTTTGATGACGACCCGCTGGGTGAAGACGCCGAGTGTTCTCGTTGGCCGGTTAGCCTCTATGCGGGGATTGCTTTGGGGCGTCTGTGGCCAAGTCCGCAACTGAGTGGGCGCGCCGAAGAACGACAGACGCTGAACCGCCAACCGGTCGCGGCTCAGCAGGTCAATTATGCTCGACTGGCTCGCGAAGCTGCCCCGCGGCCATGACCAAGCCAAGCCATCAACTACTCCTTAAGGGTTTGGCGAGCTTCACGATGTTCCTCAAAGACCGACGAGTTTGCCTCTCGCGCATCCGACACGTGACCCTGACAGACTTAACGTCAAATCCTCGGGTCCCTTCTCAACTGCACCAGGCGGTCGCCGGCGGCGGTATATGTTAACAGCGGTATCGTCCCCGTTGCGCGTGTAGCCGGCAGCGGGCAGCAAGTTTACCAGTAGGAACCCGGCAGATCAGCTGCCAATGCATCTTCGCTCGGGTCCGCGCGATCCGGCTCAGGCGGATCACCGGTGACTTTCATCGCGTTGTCTTCCTTACGTGCTTGAGACTAGCTAAAGCCCTGCATGCCATGCTCGTCGTAGACCTCGAGCCGCGGCGCCGGGCAAGCCGCCGAACGCAGCACGCGCATCTCAGGCAACCGCGTCACCCTAGCTTTAAATGAAGATCGGATGCGATCCATCGAGATCCTTCCCTGACAGAGATCTTGCTCAATTGGGCTCGCCATCACCATTGCTTAGGTCGAATGCTTCTGCCTTACGCGCAGTTCAATCAACGCAGGAGTGGCGGAGGGGCTCCGGCGCCTAGTGCGCTATGGTCAAGCGGCGAAGAAACACCCCGGCGGCGACAGGCAGCCTCGATCGTATTTCTGAGCAGGCACGCAATGGTCATCGGGCCCACACCGCCCGGGACGGGTGTCAGTGCGCCGGCAACAGTGCGCGCGCCCTCGAAATCCACATCGCCAACCAATTGCTCATTGCCATCGCCTCCTATGCGATTGATGCCAACGTCGATAACGATTGCACCAGGCTTGATCCAATCGCCACGAACGAATCTCGCCCGTCCGGCCGCCACAACCAGGATGTCTGCGCCACGACAGACCGATGGCAGATCCTCGGTCTTGGAGTGGGCTATAGTAACCGTGCAGTTTTCTCGTAACAGGAGTTGTGCCAGCGGCTTTCCGACTATGTTTGAACGACCAACGATGACCGCAGAAAGTCCTGTAAGATCCTTACGGACGCTCTTGATCAAGAGCATACAGCCGAGTGGCGTGCAGGGGATCAAAGCGGAGGCGCTGAGCGACAGGTTGCCCACATTAGTGGGATGAAAACCGTCAACGTCCTTCTCTGGATCAATGGCGGCAGTCACCTTCTGGGCGTCAATGTGAGAGGGTAGCGGCAGTTGAACGAGAATGCCGTCAACGTCTTCGGCGCCGTTCAGGCGTGTGATCAGCGCCAGAATATCACTTTCGCTGGTTGAGGCGGGTAATCTGTGATGAAACGAGCGCAATTCCGCTTCGACCGATTTTCGCACCTTGTTGCGAACGTAAACCGAACTCGCGGGATCATCGCCCACAAGCACGACCGCAAGGCCAGGCGTCACCCCACGCTCCACGAGATCTAGAACGGCACCACGCAACACGGCGTGAAGCTGCCTGGCCGCGGCAGTACCGTCGATCACCACTGCGCTCATTTCGTGTTTGACCGCATCAAAATGCTCATCCAAATACCACTGTGCGATCGCCGTTCAACAAGACCCGGTTCTCCGCGTGGAACTTTACGGCTCGCGTCAATACCGCGGCCTCGACGTCACGTCCGACTGCCGAGAGTTGCTCCGGCGTGAGGGAGTGATCAACGCGCAGGACGTCTTGCTCGATGATAGGCCCCTCATCTAGGTCCGCCGTGACGTAGTGCGCCGTCGCACCGATCAACTTCACGCCTCTTGCCTGGGCCTGATGATACGGCCGCGCTCCCTTGAAACTCGGCAGGAACGAATGATGGATATTGATGACCCGCCCAGACATCTTCTGGCAGACCCCATCCGACAAGACCTGCATGTATCGAGCCAAAACGATCAAGTCGATGCGTTCCCGCTCGACCAGATCCATCAGTTTTGCCTCTTGCGCCAGCTTTGTATCGGCGGTGATCGGCAGGTGATGGAAAGGAATGTCGTAGGACGCAGCAAGGCGGAAAAAATCCTTATGGTTCGAAACGATCAACGGAATCTCGACATCGAGCATTCGGGTGGAATACTTAAACAGAAGATCGTTCAAGCAGTGCCCCGCCCGCGAGACCATAATCATGAGCCGTGGCTTCAACCCGAAATCATGCAATTGCCACGTCATGTCAAACAACTTTCCGACCTCGGCAAACTCCGACTGTAAGCGTGAGGTTCCGGTCTCAGCGAGCGCGTCGAAAGAGATGCGCATGAAAAGTTTGCCGACGCTGCGATCGGAGAACTGAGCGCTGTCTCTGATGTTGCATCCATGGGTCGCGAGGAAACCGGAGACGGCGTGGACAATGCCGGTCCGGTCCGGGCAGGAAAATGTCAGGACGAAATCGGGACGATCTGCTCGTTCTTTTGACGAGAGGAAGACAGACGAACTCCCTGCATCGGGGATTTTGATGGGTGCCGTGTTGATTTCAGACATGACACGCACCGATCAGGAAGCCGCCGCGGACACGGTAACGGCACCTTCGACGTCCTTCACCCGATTGTTCGCCGGATCATAGAACGCGCGCAACGACGCACGTGCGGGCACACGCACGCCGGAAACCTCAATCTCCAATCTTCCGCTCTGCAAGAAGGCCGCATCAACTCCTCCGCCGTCGGGATTCTCGACGTATCCCAGACCAAGAGAAGCTCCAATGCTGTGACCGTACATGCCGGACGTGATGCGCCCAACGAGCCGACCGTCATGCCAAATCGGTTCATTGTGGTAGAGCATTAGTGCGGGATCCTCGACTGCCATGTGGATCATCTTGCGTTTGAGGCCCACCTCCTTTTGACGCAGCAACGCATCGCGCCCAATGAATCCTTGCGGCTTCGACCAAGCAACTGCAAAGCCGAGCCCGGCCTCCAGCGGGGTAACTTCGTCGGTGATGTCGTGGCCCCAGTGCCGATATCCTTTCTCCATCCGCAACGAGTTCATCGCATGGTAGCCGGCGAGACGCATGTCGAATGAAGCCCCCTCTTCGACAAGAACGTCGAATACACCCTGGACGAACTCAGTCGGCACATACAATTCCCATCCCAGTTCGCCGACATAGGTGATACGGCTCGCCCTCACCTTGGCATAACCAAGATCGATGATCTTCGAGCTGGCAAATGGAAACGCTCCGTTCGACAGATCGGCATCCGTCAGCTTGCTCAGCAAACTTCTAGACTTCGGACCCATAACGCCCAGGACGGCGTAGGCCGAACTGACGTCGACGGCCAGCGCCCGGGCACCTTCTGGAATATTGCGCTTCAACCAGGCGAAATCCCTGACTTGGGTGGCGACCGCAGTAACGATGAGGAAGCGCTTTTCGCCTTCACGGGTGATCGTCACATCTGCTTCAATGCCCCCCCGCTCGTTCAGCCACTGAGTATAGACGATGCGGCCGATCGGAACTGAGACGTTGTTTGCGCAAATTTGATTGAGAATGTGCTCGGCATCATCGCCGTCGAAAACGAATTTGGCGAAAGAGGATTGGTCGAACAGTCCGACGTTCTCGCGAACCGCGCGATGCTCCGCCGCGGAATAGTCGAACCAGTTTTGCCGCCCGAAGCTATATTCATATTTGGGCTCGCGCCCCTTTGGCGCATACCAATTGGGCCGTTCGAAGCCCGCGACCTCACCGAAGCAAGCCCCCCGCGAGAGCAAGCGGTCATGTAGCGACGAACGCCGGACTCCTCTCGCCCTCTCCGCCTGCCGGAACGGCCAGTGCATCGCGTACAGCAAGCCAAGCGACTCGACCGTTCGATCCCGTAGATAAAGACGATTGGATTGAAAAGGCATGACGCGCCGTATGTCGACGTCCCACAGGTCCATCGGCGGATGACCATCGACAATCCAGTCGGCGAGAACTCTGCCTGCTCCGCCGGCCGAACGAATACCGATGGAATTGAAGCCTGCCGCCACAAAGAGATTTCGCACCTCTGGCGTCTCGCCCAGCATATAGCGATCGTCCGGGGTGAAACTCTCCGGTCCGTTGAAGAACAACTGGATTCCCGTCTTTGCCAGTATGGGAACGCGACGGATCGCTCCCTCAAGCAGCGGCTCGATGTGATCGAAATCATCCGGCAACGTATCGAACTCGAAACTCTCGGGAATGCCTTCCATCCCCCAGGGCTTTGCAACCGGTTCGAACCAGCCGACCAGCAGCTTGCCGGCATCTTCCTTGAAATACGTGCAGGCGTCCGCGTCCCGCAGCACGGGAAGGTGCTTTTTTATGTCAGGCACCGGCTCAGTGACGATATAGAAGTGTTCGGCTGCGTGAAGTGGGACGATCGCCCCCGCGGCTGCACCGAGGTCCCGCGCCCACATGCCCGCACAATTGACCACAAATTCGGCAGCGATTTCGCTGTCCTTGGTGCGAACACCGACAGCACGACCGCGTTCGGTCATGATCTCGGTTACAGCCGTGCCCTCAAATATCTTCGCCCCACGACTCTTGGCACCCTTTGCGAGCGCATGCGTCGTGTCCACTGGATTGGTCTGACCATCCTTCGGAAGATGGACCGCACCCACAACATCTTCGGTCACCATCAACGGCCAAAGATCGGCCGCCTCCTTAGCAGTCAAGATATTTACTTCCAGCCCAAAACAACGAGCCATTGAGGCCCCGCGCTTCAACTCCTCAAATCGCTCCTGATGACTTGCAATCGCCAACGATCCGATCTGACGGTAGCCGGTGTTTTGACCTGTTTCTCTCTCGAGCTGATCATAGAGTTCGGTCGTGTATTGGGCCAACCGCGTCAGGTTGTGGGTTGCTCCGAGTTGGCCTACCAGCCCGGCGGCGTGCCACGTCGTTCCCGACGTAAGCTGCTTACGTTCGAGTAAAACGACATCCGTCCACCCACGAAGAGTAAGATGGTAGGCAAGACTGCAGCCCATGATACCGCCGCCAACAATGACGACTTGGGCCGACTTCGGGAGATCCGTCACACCTAAAGCTCCTAACGATCTTTCGTGAAAATATTGCATATTTTTTCACAGAGGTGAATAGATTTTTCACATCTGGAGTTTTTTTTCGATGTTGTGGCTTCTATAAGGAATCGGGTAGTCGGGAGCTCATGTTGCAGGCGCTCCAAATGGATTGAGCCCAATCTGGCGGTTTGAATGGTGGCTTGTGGCTACAGGCGGCTGGTCGCGGCACGCCGCCCGCATTGAAGGACGAGAGAGCCCATGGCGATTAGACCGATACGCACAGCTGAGGAATGGGCGGCCTCTGAAACAAAAAGCGGAATGGATTTGGAGGCTGCCGTCGGTAGCCAGATCCGCGAACTTCGGAAGATCAAGAAGCTGACGCTGACCCAGCTTGCTCAGGCCGCCGGCATTTCGGTCGGCTATTTGAGCCAAGTCGAACGAAATCAATCGAAGCTGCCCATCGGTGTTCTGAAGAAGCTGAGCGACGCTCTTGGCGTACATATGAATTGGTTCTTCAACGGGAACATGCAGGCGGCGCCGGGCGAACGAGACATCGTCGTTCGTAAAGCGCACCGCCGCCGATTGACATTCACCGGCCTCGGGATCGCCGAGGAGCTTCTCTCGCCTAACCTCGCTGGCCCTCTAGAGCTGCTCTTGAGTACGATTGAACCGGGGGCCGACAGCGAAGAATACAGCCACGACGGCAACGAGGCGGGGATTGTGATTGCTGGGCAACTGAACCTGTGGGTCGACGGCAAGCTGTTTCAGCTTGAAGAAGGAGACAGCTTCTCCTTTAGCAGCACCTTGCAACATCGCTGCGCAAATCCCGGAACGGTGCCAGCTAAAGTGGTTTGGGTCATTACCCCGCCGCACTATTAGACACGCTGTCGATAAGCGGAGATCCGAGAATGGCTCGAGCTGCAATCAGATGACCCCATACAGATATCATCTCGAAGGAGCATAGAGACCAATCGTTGCCGCCTCTGCCGCCGTTGCAAACAACCGGGCAAGAAAACGGCGTAGGGTCGGGTCGTCGTCACCTAGTCGCGCAGCTTCCTTGAATTGATGATCGCGACCGCTGCATTCGCTCCGGAGCGACCGGGGCATACGATAGAAGCTACACCAGGTCGCGCTGCTTCGTAAGAGAAATGGACCCGCTTAAACGGGCTGGCGATCTGCCCTAATGAAGCGGTGCCTGTTAGCGAAGCATCTCCCTCGCCGGGGCGGCAAACCTGCCTCCGCGAGAACCTTTTCTATAACCGACGACAGTCCTCGCCATTGGCAATGATCGGCGCCACGAAACGAAATGGACACTCCGTCCTAAAAAGGATGCCTGCCAATTTGTCTGGGCGCATTCCGCCTGCGTGCATTGATAGGTCCTCAGCCGGCTGCGCTGCTGGCGAAGTACACCCGAACGCCATTCCCACGTCTCGCAAACGCAAGTCCCGTGCGGACCGAAACAGCCAAGCACACACGTGAAATTCTTGCGTAAAATTTCATGTTGACAGAATTTTTCCGTTGATTTATCGGAATAACTGCTTCGTCGTTTCGATTTTCAAAGGCTCGAAAACGCACTTCGTACCTGGGGCGGTGTGGCAGGCGACGGACGCGCCTGACCGTTGCTGTAATCACCGAGGATTCGCCGACGATGCTGCATTTCGCCCGGGAGCAACGATTACCGGTTACGATTGTGTCCGGCTTTCTGGGTGCCGGAAAGACGACGCTTCTGAACAACATCCTACAGCACACTCGGCTGAAGCTGGCTGTCCTCGTCAATGATTTTGCCGCGCTCAGCATCGATGTGAAGCTTATCGCATCGCAGGACGACACCATCATTTCTCTTACCAATGGATGTGTGTGCTGCAGCATCAAAGATGACCTCTTGAGCTCAATTCTGTCTATCGCGTCTTCGGAGCAGAGGTTCGACGGAGTTTTGCTCGAGACAAGTGGCGTATCGAACCCGATGGCCATTGCGGATGCATTTATGCAACCCGCGGTTTCTCGCCGGCTGAGGATTGATCGCACCATTTGCGTTGTTGATGCCGAAAACTTCCCGAGCCTAAGCTTCGAACATACTGAGCTTGCTATCGATCAGGCTGCGGTCGCGGATTATGTATTACTCAACAAGACCGATTTGATAGCGCCGCGGTTCGCCGACAAAGTGATCACGATACTCCGCGGTGCGTTGCCGACGATGAGAATCATAAAGACGCAGAATGCCATCCTTCCGGCATTTATGCTGCTCGGTGACGGCGACGCAGAGGCCCTCCGGCTTAATCGGAAGGCATCCTTTCGATGCGACCGCGCTGAAAGCCCTTGCCGTCACGAAGGCTGTACCGCCTGCACCGGCACCTCAAGGATTCGTAATCATTCCGGCACGTTTGAGAGTTGGTCCTGGTCAGGCAATGTCGGGAATCAAGCCAACTTCGCTGACATCGTAAAGGCTCTTCCTGCGTCAATCTTGCGCGCGAAAGGTATCGTTCGGTTCTCGGATTTGGCCGATCAGAGCGGCATTTTCCAGCTAATCGGCAAGCGCTCGACGATCGATCTCCGCCCTTCCTTTTCAGGCGATCGCAGAAGCGAGCTGGTGTTCATAGGCGTGCGCGGCGAACTACCAACCGACACACTCACGGAAATGTTTGAAGGGCAGACCAACGGCGCTTGACGCCGGAAAGCCGGCAGGAGGAGCACAGATGGGCGCAGACACAATTTTTCACGGCGGTCCGATAGTCACGATGGATCGCGACCAGATGCAGGTTGAAGCCGTGGCAATATCCAAGGGAAAAATACTCGCCGTTGGATCTTGGGAGGCCGTAAGCCGTCACCGTGGCTCGCAAACAACTCTAGTCGATATCGATGGGCGCACGATGTTACCCGGCTTCGTCGAAGCACACGGTCATCCCCTGCTTAGCGCTTTGTGTTGGGGCGACCCCGTGGTCGATATTCGATCGGTGCACACGCCCACGTACGAGGCGGCTCTCGCTAAGATAAGAAGAAGAGTTAGCAAAGCAAAAGATGGTGAGTTCCTCTGGTTCCTGGGGCTTGACCCCCAGCTCCACGTCGGCGCCAAAGAGCCTAGCAAGGCCGACCTGGACGAACTCTCACCGAACATTCCGATCGCGGTGCAGGTGTCAAACATGCACGGAATTTACCTCAATTCGGCGGCCCTTAAGGCACTTAAAATCACACGCGAAACCCCCGTTGTTCCTGGCGGGAATGTTCGTTGCGATGAGAATGGTGAACCTTGGAAATTTGAGGAGCGCTCGCGCGAATACGTCATCGAGAGTTTCTATGCTCTCTGCGGCGAGCAGCGGGGCGTCGACTCCTTACGGGATTGGCTGTGGAAGTTCTCAAAGTCTGGATATACGACCAGCTCCGAAATGGGCGTGACGCCCATGACCAGCCTCTTCTACAAGAAGACTTTGGAAAGAGAGCAAATGCCCATTCGGGTCTTTTGCTATCAGAGAGCAGTTCCCGAAGGAATCGAGACAATTTCCTTTGAGGGAGGAAACGATCGGTTTGCAATGGCCGGCATCAAGGTGTGGGGTGATGGGTCCGTCCTTATGGGCAACGTGTGGCTGACAAAGCCATACCTCAATAACGAAATCACCCTTACGAGCATGGGTCTACCGCGCGACAGCGTCGGTCACATGAACTACAAGCCCGAAGAGTTGAACCGTATCATACGAGCTTACGCCGCCCGCGGGCATCAAATGTCCGTTCATACGCATGGCGATCGGACTATCGACGCGGTTCTGGATGCATATGAGGCGGCACTCAATGAGTTTCCCGAAGCAAAGCGACCGTTCCGGCTCGAGCATTGCGGAACGTTGCGCGAAGACCAAATTGACCGCTGCAACACGCTCGGAGTGGTGTGTAGCTTCTTCTTACCTTACCTTTATTACTGGGGCGAAGCACTCCGCGACGCGCTCCTTGGACCGGAAGCGGCCGCAAAGTTTGTGCCAGCGGGGAGCGCCGTCCGAAAGGGGATGCGGAGTTCGCTCCACTGCGACCCACCGATGACCTGGCCGCACGCGCTCCTTTGTCTACATCTTGCCACCACTCGCCGAAGCCGCGCAGGAAACGTTATTGGCCCAGATCAGATCATGGATATGGATTCGGCCTTGCGGTCCATAACAATTGACGCGGCCTTCCATCTTAGAAAGCACAACGAGATCGGAAGCATTGAGGTTGGCAAATATGCGGATTTTGTAGTCCTCGACAAGAACCCGCGCGCCGTCGATCCAGAGCACGTGCTTGATCTCAAGGTCCTCGGCACGTACGTCGAGGGAGAAAGAATTTGGGAGTGCTCGGCCGAAGAAGCGCCGAGTGGGCGACAGGCTGCATAGCACAGACGACCATTCCTAGCTGCCGGCCATCAACCCTTCTTCACAGCGAGCAGCTAACCGAAGCAGTAGCGGCAACGATGCGTCGTGAATGGTGGTGCCGGGTGCACGTTACCATCACGAGCAGAATGAACCTTGAGCAGCCGTTGGCTGGCGATCGCATTTGTGACCGCGCATAGTGAACCGGCTCTAACTCGGCGTTGTCATGGCACGGGCTTGGCCATTCCCAACAGATCTTCGGAAGGATTCCAAGGTGGAAAAGACGACCATCTACAGGGCGAAGACCATCCGGACGATGAACCCGTCATTGCCGGTCGCCGACACCGTGGTCGTTCGAGGGTCTCGCATCCTCGAAGTTGGTACGGAAGAGTCAATCCGGCCGTGGTTCCCAGGCCAAACACCTGAGATCGACGACAGGTTTCGAGATGCCGTCCTGATGCCCGGCTTCATAGACCCACATGTGCATCCTGCTCTGGCTTCTATACTCCTTCCCATGCACTGGATCACTGGCGTGGATTGGAAATTGCCTGGGAGATCGCTCGTCTCCGTTCGTGGACAAAACGAATTTCTCAACCGTCTGACCGAGATCGAAAGCCAGCTCTCCGAGGGCGAACCGCTCGTAAGTTGGGGCTATCACGAGTTGTGGCACGGCCCGGTAAGCGGAGGACTTCTGTCACGCATCTCCAATAGACGGCCGATTGTCGTGTGGCACCGCGGCTTTCACTCGCTTTACCTCAACGACGCCGCGATGGCATGGGCCGGAATAACGCGGGAGGATGCCGAAAGGCATCCCCAAGTCGATGCCGAACGACAGCTGTTCTACGAGAGCGGCATGGCCATGGTGCTGGCGCGTTTACGGAGCTATCTCCTCGAACCCGAACGTATCAAGGCTGGATATCGTTCCTTCAAAGACGTCATACGTGCGGGCGGCAACACCACGATCGGTGACATGGCCTTTGGCAAAATCGGCGGCGAAGAGCTGGAATGGCAGCTTTGCCAGGAAGCCTTCGATGAAAACACGCCGTTCAGAGTGCAAATGACTCCCGTTGGAGTTCCCTTCGGAGCGGACTCCGTCGACATCCCTGCGCGTATGGCTCATCTCGAAGCTCTGCGCGCAACGAAAACCGAGCGCGCACACTTCGGCAAATCGGTCAAGTTGTTTGCTGACGGTGGATTCTTCTCCAACCTGATGCAACTTAACTGGCCGGGTCGGATCGAGGGCCAGGATGGCCACTGGATCACATCGCCCGAGATCCTACGCCAGGCTGCCGAAGCCTATTGGGATGCCGGAAACGTCATTCATATTCATACCTCCGCCGACTTGGGTCTAGAACTCGTCCTCGACACGCTCGAGCATCTCCAAGCTCGCCGGCCGCGATTTGGACGCAAGCTCGTCATCGAGCATCTGGGAGTTAGCACACCGGAACAAATTCAGCGTGCGGCCGAGCTGGGCGCCAATGCTTCGGTCAACGTCTACTACGTTCATGAGCTCAGCGACCGCTTTTATAAGCGCATACTCGGTTATGAGAGGGCATCGCAGATGTCCCGGCTAGGCACTTTGACGCGTAACAATATTCGCTTCTCCTTGCACTCAGACTTCAGCATGGCGCCCGCAGCACCACTGGTGAACGCCTGGGTTGCAGTAAACCGCCTGTCTGAAACGGGTAAGGTCATGGGAGAACTCGAGCGCATTTCAGTCGAGCAGGCGATGAAAGCCATCACTATCGACGCCGCCTATATACTCGGAATGGATAGCGAAGTCGGTAGTATCCGCTCGGGCAAAAAAGCGGACTTCGCTGTGCTGGATAGTGATCCGTTCGAAGTGCCGCCGGAGCGCATCCGCGAAATCAAGGTTCTCGGCACCGTTTTTGAAGGAAAGTACTTTCCGAACAGCTTTTAGAGCGCGTCAATGAGTGTGGACGTCATCATAATTGGCGGGTATCTCGGCTCCGGCAAATCAAGCCTTGTCAATCACCTCTTACAAGCGTGGGGCTCCAAAGAGACAGGCGTTATCGTAAACGACCTCGCGCCTATCAACATCGATGCTCAACACGTGATTAGCGAGGCTGGGCTGACGCTCGGCATTCAAGATGGTTGCGTCTGCTGCTCCGTCACCGATCGACTCGGAGAAGCCTTCGATTGGATGACTGCATTTCGTCCGCGACTAAAGCGCATTCTGGTCGAAGCCAGCGGAGTTGGCGACCCTCGCCGCATTTCATATTACAGCCGAGGCCTGCGAGAGTTGAGCCTCAGCGCCATGATTACAGTGATCGACGCTTCAAGTTTCGTCGATCGTTTGAACGACAGGTTCGTTGGCAAACTGGTCCAGCGGCAAATCGAAGCGGCCGACCGGCTGATCCTTAACAAAATAGATCTTGTACACGCAAGTCGGGTGTCCAAGGTCGAAGCGATCTTACGCGAACTCAACCAAGAGGCAGTCGTTGTACGCACCCGTCATAGTCAAGTCGATGCGAGTGCAATCTACTTGCGGGATGGCATACCGATTCTGACGCGCCTTCCCTCAAAAGTTCTTCCTGCCGCGAGCGACGCTGAGCTCTCCGGAACCGCGTTCAGCACCATGGTTCTGCGCACGAAGGATTTGGTCGACCAGTTGGGAATGCGCGAATCTTTGAGCCAGCTGGCAAAAATAACAGAGCGAATCAAGGGTGTCATAGTCACGTCCGAGGAAGCAAACAACAGGTACCTTGTTCAAGTCGCGGCCGGTGACGTTCAGCTAAGCCCCGCCAATCCGTTGGCCGCGTACCCTGAGACTGTGCTGGTGTTTGTCCTCAGCGGTGACAATCCGACTCTTCAAAAAGAAATAATTGAGACGTCTCTCTCCAAGCGCGCCTGTTGGACCAGCTCGGTTATAGGCTAGATTGTCGTGCGAGAGCCTTGCTCATGACGATGTACTTATGATCTGGGCCCATCTTCAGGAGCCGATGCACCGGAATTCCTGGCACCATTTTCCGCATGCGCTGGACAGGCTTTCTCGCTAGGCACTCGTCAGCGACGTTTGCGCTCCCTTCTCGACTGCAATATGAAGTCTAGCCTATTCGATGCATCCGTCTGTGCGTCTGTCCATCTTACTCCGATACGAATGAGGCCCTCTCGGCCTTCACGGATCTAGAGATAAATCGATGCACCTCTTGAACTCGGCGTGTCTCATGCGTATCAGGGTGAGAGGTGATCCAATAATTGCGCACGAATCGAACTGCCGGCAGCACGCGCTTCAACTCCGGATACCGTTGCGCTGCATAGTCGTGAAGGATTCCGACTCCATACCCGGCGCGAATTGCCTCCATTTGCGCGACCACGCTGCCGCATTCGTATTTACGTGACTTAAGGCGACCGAGTACAGAAGCATAGTCTAAGGCGGGGCTGTAGGCCATGTCCTCAACATGCGTTACGAACAATCGGCCGTCCAGTTCGTGCTGGTTTGTGATCGGGCCCTCTCGCGCAAGGTACTTCTCCGCCGCATACACACTTAGTGTGTAATCGGTTAGCTTCGCCAGGATCAGTCGGCCCTGTTTGGGGCGATCCAACGTGATCGCTATGTCGGCCTCTCGCCGCGATAGCGAGAATGTTCGTGGCAGCGGAACCAGTTGGATGACGAGCCTTGAATGTTTCGCAGCAAGCATACCGAGGCGCTCTGCAAGGAAATAGTTGCCAAGGCCGTCAGGTGCACCGACGCGCACTGTACCTGTGATAGCCTGATTCGCGCCGCTGATGCTCGAACTCATTCTGATAAATTCGCTCTCCGCGCGCTCCGCCGCGACCATCAACGACTCGCCTGCCGCAGTTAGAGTGCATCCAGACGTATGTCGTTCAAGCAGCTTAGTGTTCAAACTTCGCTCAAGAGCGGTAAGTTGTCGAGCTACCGTGGAATGATCTAACCTAAGAGTCTTCGATGCCTTCAGGATTTGCCCTGCTCGCGCGACCTCCAAGAACATGCGAACGCGTTCCCAATCCATCGAATATAATTTTTGCACAACGGGCGGCAAATTCGGTCGTCGTTGCACGAATTTATGCGCTGCATACGAACCTCGATCAAGCCCTGTTTAGAGCGATTTTCAATGCAGGTGGCCGTACTGCGGTTGCTTACAATCTCGCGACCGGCGGACAATCGGAAGCACTTGGATTGGCTTCGGCTGAAGACGTCCGTACGGCGGCAGCGGAGGCTCAAGAGCGTTTCCGGCCTCGGCGAACACCCCTCCCTTGCACCGCACGTGAATTCTAGTTGCTTCGCTTAAGTTCTGAAAGATCGGATTGAAGCGCTCGCCGAAGCGAGCGCTGCCGAGCACGGCAAACCGTTCTCGACCGCAAACGAATCCCGAATTGTTCAACCTCAGGATCGACAGCGAAGCCGCGAGAGCCTGCCATCCGTCACGATTTCTAATCGCTTTGGCCGCCGCGCGGCCCTTAGACAAGGTGCGCCGTGAATGGTTTCGCTCCCGGACATTAAGTCGGACTTCCCGAATTGGCCCGACGACGTCGTCGACAATGGCTCCTGAAGCTCGCAAACCAACCGGGGATGGGTTGGCCTCCGCCCGACCCGATGACCGGCCACCGTTGGGAGCTGCTGCTTACGCATCCGATCTCCTGGTGGAAGGACGTGACCTGGACGCGGGAGACCCGAGACTGCAGTTTCGACAAGCTTTCAATCGATGCTCGAAAGACAATGAAGAGCATGTACAAGGCGCTGATCGAAGGCGAGGACAACGGACTCGGCGGCGACAACAGCCTCGCTCGATTTCAACGTCAGCTCGTCATCGTGACACGCACCGGCAAATTCGAAAGGCCCCCGGTGCTCTTTCCGATCGCCAGCGGGTTGAGCCCGCTGGACGGCAGCGGCCACTGCCGGACGGCACGCTGCGGATCGTCGCCCGTGGCGTCAAGGAGGTCTTGTGCAGCTTGGTGATGATGTCGGCGATCGCATCGCCGACGCCGGGGATCTCCGTGAGCCGCTCTTCGGCGATGAGCACATGAAGAGGCATCGCAAGGGCGGCCAGGCTGTCCGCGGCCCGTGAATAGGCTTTTGCCCGGTAGGGATTGCCGCCGCGCTGCGCGTATTCTCGCAGGAGGCTCGCTACCGTGGGACTGTCGAGAGAAGCCACTCAACGAGCCTCCCGACCCGCGCTCGACGATCTCGATTTAGCAAAATGACTTTGAGCGGCCGGGCCATCGCCCGGCGGACAATCGAGGGATCTCTCGAGTTTCTGCGCTGCGCGGAAGTCCTCCAGATGCTGCGTGTTCGGGCCGTAAGCGGCCTCTTTCTTGAGGAGATTGTATATTCGCCCGGCCACGAGCTGCAGATGCTTCATCTTGCCCTGCGGCATAGACCGGGCCCTGCAGAGAGCTCGTACGGCATAGGCCCGGAAGTAGTCGAATGCGTCTGACATGATGTCGGTAAACGCCGGCTCGAGCCTATGGTTCGGTCGAACTCGGTGGGGGGAGGTCCGCGGGCTCAAATAGGAACCTGTGCGCGGCGTTTGGACCGGTTCTCGGGGCAACGCGATGGCCTTGGTGCGCTTCGGAACACGTCACAGCCTCCGAAGTTGGAGGACTCGTTGAGTAAGGTAGGTAGACCGCCCGCCGTCGGCCCAAACCCGGCGGTGGGTTTTTTATGAGTTGTGTAGCGTGGCGAAGCGTACCAAGAAGCCGGCCAGAGAGCCGCAAGCCTCTCGGATGCCGGGGTTCATCTTTCTCCAGCTTGCGGCCCTAAAGCTGAAGGCACCTTCGGGCTCTAGGTGGATTCACGAAATCAAATACGATGGCTACCGTATTCAGCTCCGCATCGACGGGGAGGATCGCCGTGCCTACACGCGCAACGGCCACAACTGGATCAGCAAGTTTTCGAGGATAGCCGGCGCCTTCGACATCGAAGGACAGGCGATCGTAGACGGCGAGGTCGTGGTCATTCACGACGAGCGCACGAACTTCTCCGAGCTGCAGGCAGATCTAGGCAGAGGCGACCAGGACCGGCTGATCTACTTCGCCTTCGATCTGCTGTGGCAGGACGGCAGAGATCTGCGCAAGGAGCCGCAGATCGAGCGGAAGAGGCTGCTCAAGCAGTTGATGGAGGAGCATAAGCTCAATGAGCCCATCCTTTACAGCGAGCATCACGAAGGAGATGGGCAGGCGCTCTTCTCGGCCGCCGGCAAGTTGAATTACGAAGGCATCGTTTCCAAGCGCGTGGACGCGCCCTATCGGTCGGAGCGGGTGGAGGCCTGGCAGAAGATCAAGGTCGTTCAGAAGGGCAAATTCCCTGTGGTCGGCTTCATCAAGGACCCCTCCGGCGTGGCCGCCCTCTATTTGGGCAAGAAGGAAGGCAAGGACTTGGTCTACATGGGCAAGGTCGGCACGGGATGGAGCCGGACCACGTCAGCGCAGATCCGGAAGGCGCTCGATACCGTGGTAAGCCCGAAGCAGAAGCTGACGAAGACCATCAGAAAGCCAAAGGCCACCTGGGTCGAACCCAAGTTCTACGCCGACATCGAATATCGGGACATCACCTCCGAAGGCCTGCTTCGCGCCAGCTCGTTCAAGGGTCTGAGCAAAGGAACGCACCGTTCATAGCTGCGTTTGCCTCCGAGTACGTGGAGTACCGGTCATGGATCCGGAGGAGCGGGTGCCGAGGGCGGTGGCGGAGGCTCAGGCGTCCTGGCTCGCCATATCGAGCCTGGCCCCCGGAGATTGCGAGCAAACCATCGATCGGCTGCTGGGCGTGCCCGATGACGAATGCAGGCCGTCGAGGAATCGAAAATGGAAAAGCCCACCGCGGAACAGCTCGCCGAGCTGAAGAGGCTCAGCGCGATAGCGAGAGCACCTGATGAATCGGAGATCGTGACCTCGAAGGAGGAGGCTGAAACACGAATCCGCGACCTGAAGTACAAGGCCAGGATGGAATGATGCCCGACAAGCCGATGAATGGCGTGGAGCCCGAGCGTTCGGAAGACGATATCCAGCGCGAAGAGCTGGGCCCGCGCGGTGTCCCCGGAATAGAAAGCCCCGCGAGGATGGCGCCTCAGCGGGAGAAGAAGACGCCGAAGGATGTCGATCCCGGACATACCGCATGAACCCGATGGACACCTTCGATCCCGAAATGCCGTGTCGCATGCACGACGGGCTCAACGACCAGATGGTCGAATGGAAGCCTCAATGATCACCAAGGACATGCTCGATCTCGCCCGGCACATCGTCGAACAGAAGTCGGGCAGCTTCGAGCCGGACAAGTTCGAAGACCAGTACGAAACGGCGCTGGTCGAACTCATCAACCAGAAGCGGGCTGGCAAACCGATCGTTCCGAGGACCGGCCGAAGGGCGAGAACGTCGTGGACCTAATGGAGGCGCTGCGGCGGCGCGTCGGCGGCGCTGCGGCCCAGGGCAAGGCTCCGCAGAAGCCAGCCAAGAAGTCGAAGAAGGCCGCCGCGGGTCAGAAGGAGATGCTGATGCCGATCCCCGGCAAGAAACCGGCCAAGGAGGCAGTCGCGAAGCGCGCGCCGGCGGGGGCACGGCGGAAATCGGCCTAGGTCTGCTCCTTCATGTAGAGCAACTCATCGACCCGGCATGCGGCCCGGTAGATGGCTCCCCGACGATTGCTGCTCCGCGGGTCCGATTCCTGAGCCCGGTCCAGGCAGTCGATCAGGATCTTCCGGATCTCCTCCAGATCCTTCGTGTTCGTCGTAGCGGGCAGAGCTTGGACCGCTCCGGCAAAGACGACGTCCTCGTCGACGTCGGTCGGCGCGGTGATCTCGCCTCGGACCAGTTTGGTACGCAGGGCTTCGGCCTTCCCGCTGGATTGTCGGAAAGCCGCGTCCTTGCCCGCGAGCCTGTCGACGAGCGCGTCCCGCGACGACGGGTAGGTCGCGACCTGCTTTCGCAGATCCTCGGCGATCTGCTCGGCCGTCGACTGCGTCTGGTCGATGTAGAACCACACCGGAAACCACTTGCGCTGGGCGTGGGCTTTGAAGAGGATATACTGCATCGGCTCTGCGACCTTCTCGTTCCGCAGGAAATTGCGGACCACCGCGTCGGGCGTCACGTTTTCGCGGATGATTCTCGTTCTCTCCCGTTCGACTTCCGAAATCGGCTCGACGTCGCCGATCAGTCTCAACGCCGGCGCGCCTTTCATTTCGTTGAATTCGCCTTCGCGGACGAACTGGATGCTCGGGAGCAGGGACTTGTCGATGAGAAATTTGCCGCTGGTGCCGGCGAACTCGCCGGAGTCGAGATCAATCGTCGCCTCCTTGCCGACCGCGACGCGATTCATGCGGGCGCTGAACTCCGCGACCGCCCGCTGTTCGCGCGCGGCGATGATCTGCCTGAGCTCTCCGGGTTTGATCAGGCGGGTCTCTCCGACGTACCGGAAATAGATTCCTCCCTCTTTGACGTCCTGACCGACGTTCTTGATGGCGATGACGGGGCCATGATCGTGCTTTTCCACGTACAGCGCGCCCACCTGCTTTCCGCCGAGCTCGATGAGGCCCTTCGTGACGTGCGGGACGAGATCGAGGGCGCCCGCGAGGATCCTGTTGACGAGCGAGATGCCCGATTTCGTGAAGGCGTCGTCCGCAAGTCCCTCCGCTACGAAGGTGGCATCCGCCACACCGAACAGTAGGTAGCCCCCCTTGTTGTTGGCCAGCCCTGCGATTGCGCGGAGAGCCTTCGAGAAGCGATCCTCCGGTCGCAGCCGGAAGCCCGCCTTGCATTCGGTACGGTCGGTCTCGCCGCCGGCCAGCCGCCACGTACCGGTTTCGCGGACGAACATTGAGCGGAGGATGCGCATAGCGACCGGAGACGGCGCAGGGAGCGGCTTGATCTCCGCATCTTGTCGGGCCGACAGGAAGACCTCGAGTTCTTCCGGAACGGCCTCCTCGACGGAAGCCCCGTACACCCCCTTCTTGATCTGCGTAATGCGTCCGGAGCTGATCAACCGGTCGGGCTTGTTGAATTGGTAATGGATGACGTCGTTCCCCCGCCCCGGTCGCCGTGCAGCACGGCCTTGAGGCGGTGCCGCACTCGCAAATTACGTTCGACCGTTGTTGCTATCGGAGGATGTCGGGGCGGCGCAAGGGCGCACATGTCCGGCTGGAAGGCGGGGCCGACGCTAAGCGCCGAATCTGGCGGGCACTCGGGACACGTGTCGCCGATCGAATCCAGGACGTCACGAATCTCCTCAACGGCATCGTCCGCAGAGACCCCGGTTGGCGGATCCTGCGTGGCCACTACGAAGGCCCGTTCGCGCGCGTGCGGATCGGCGCGGTCTTTGACCCAGCCATGCTCCTCGCATTCGTTGATGGCGCCGGCTTCCTGCAGGACGCCCATCGCCCAGCCTCTCAACGTCCGGATCGCCCGCGGTCTTTCCTTCGTCATCAGCATCGAGATCGCTCCTGCCGGGACGAATCCTCATGACCGCCGGCGCGTTCCCGGCGGATAACACGGGACAGGGATTCGAAATCGGGAGAGCTCCGGTTGTCCACCTGTTCCGACCTGCGCGGTCGACGCGTGCCCACACTTGAGCAGACAAACGAGACGTTGGCCTCCGAAGAATTTTGACGCCATCCATCTGCGCCTCCTCGTGCGAAATCCCGGCTCCCAATCCGTCGGGGAGTGGGAGAAGGGGTATTGACTTTCGTTGATGTCTTCGAACAAAAGTAGAACAACCGAATCCCGATGCCTGAAGGTCCGCGTGGCCAAGCTCCCGGTATTGCCCGTCTACTATTACCTCGACCATTTCGTTGAGATGCTGGCGTTCGTCCAGAAGACCTACGGTCCGATACTCGCCGCCGAGCATCTTGCCTTCGTCGCACGCTTCGGAGGTCATTCCAAAGATGCCCAGTGCCTGTTGGTCGGGATGGTCAACCGCCGTGGCGCGATCTTCGACCGGTCGCTGTTCAGCTATCCTGAGATAAAGGACGTCGATCAGGCCGCCGCGGAGCTGATGGCGGCCGGCCACGCTCGCGCGCTCGGGGAAGCCGACTACGCGGCGTTCATCGCCTGCTTGCCGAAGGAGGTCCTGATGACCGGCGCGCAAGCGGCCGGGCGCGGAGACGTGCGCAAGTCTTGGTCGAAGCCGAAATTCATCGACTACTATCTCGAGCGGATACCCTACTCCGTGGCCGCGCAGCATTGCGGCGCCCACAAATTCATCGCTCTCGACGGCACGAGGCCGATCGAGTTTCTGCTCTATCTCTACTTCGGCAAGACCGAGGTGGACCTCAAGAACTTTGCTTTGCGCTACCTCGGGATCCTCCGGACCAACCAGGAAACTGCGTTCAGCGCGCGCTTCACGGACGGCGACGAGGCTTTGGCATCGTTCCACTACAGCCAGATCCTCGATCGGTTGGATGCGAAGTCCGAGTCCGTCCATCGCCGGGCCGCGATCGACGTTCTTGCCGGCCCGACTTGCGGCGGCGAATACGCCGCCGAGCTCCGCAGCCGGGCGGCGCATCAGACGGGACTATTCTTCGAGAAGGCCGGCGAAAAGGACCTCACCCGCCAGCTCTATCGCGCAGGTTCGTCGCCCGAATGCAACGAGCGTCTGGCGCGCCTGCTTTACGGCCAAGGCGAACGCGCCGAAGCCGAAGAGCTTCTGCAGCGGATGATCGACGATCCCGCGAGCGATGGCGAACACCTCTTCGCTACGGATTTCTACGCGCGCAAGTTCGGCGGCCGGCGCACGGGCCTGCACACCGAACTGCTGCGGGCCGGGCGCGTCATCACTGTCGACGACACGCACCGCGGCAACCCCGAAGCGGGCGTCGCCGGCGTCCTGCGGCGCGAGGGCGCCAAGGTCTTCCACGCCGAGAACGGGCTCTGGCACTCGTTGTTCGGTCTTCTGTTCTGGGACGAGCTCTTCGAGCGCTCGCAGCTTCCCAGCGGCTTCGACTGGCTGCCGCAGTGCCTGAAGGACCGCAGCTTCCGTCGGTTGTTCGCGCCGTCGATCGACGAGAAGCTCGAAGCCATCGGCTCGCGACGGGCGCTACCGTCGCTGCTGCGCACCGTTGCGCAGCGCTGGGGACGAGCGAACGGCATCTTCGCCTGGGACCACGTCCAGGTCGAGGCGCTTCGCGCGCTGCTCGATGGTGCCGATCCCGCCGGCGTCGCGAAGATCGTCGGCGCGATGTGCGAGGACTTCCGCGGCATGAGGGATGGTTTTCCCGACCTCTTGGTGGTGCGCGGCGGCAACGTCTCGTTCATGGAGATCAAGACGGAAGGCGACGCCATCCGCCGCAATCAGCTGACCCGTCTCCGCCAACTTGGTGCGGCCGGCATCGTCGCCGAGATCGGGCGCGTCGATTATCGCTTCGATCCCGAGCAGGACTACGTAGTGGTGGACATCGAGACCACCGGCGCTTGGTCGAGCGGGGACCGCATCACCGAGATCGGCGCGGTCAAGGTCCGCAATCACCAGGTCGTGGACGAGTGGCACAGCCTGGTCAATCCGCAGCGCCCCATCCCGGCCAAGATCGTTCAACTGACCGGTATCACGAACGAGATGGTGCGCGGCGCTCCGCTGTTCGTCGAGTTGGCCGACAGCTTCATGAACTTCATGGGCGACGGAATCTTCGTGGCCCACAACGTGAACTTCGACTACGGCTTCATCGCCTACGAATTCGAGCGACTGGAGCGGCGTTTCCGCTTCCCGAAGCTGTGCACGTGCACCGGGATGCGCCGCCGCTTTCCGGGCCTCAAGTCCTACGGACTCGGAAGCTTGTGTGAAATCTACGGGATCGAGCTCGACAATCATCATAGGGCGCTCTGCGACGCGCGGGCCTCCGTTCACCTGCTCAATCTGATCAACCGAAAGCGCGAAGAGGAAGAGGCGCCGGACGCAGTGGCTGCCTAGCGGAGGCGCGGCTTCCGAATTTCTGCTGCGGATCCGGCTGTCCACCTGCAAGCTCGCGACGCGCATTCGACGTCGCCGCACGAGAGCCGGATCCGATGCCGCCGAGCGCACTCGGCGCAAATCCTCATTGCGGTCGATGATTTCGGACGTTGGTCGAGGAGACCGACCTGCGCAGGACGCTACGGCGGCGCGATATCCTCCTTCTGGCCGGTCGCCACGATCTTCAACGCACCGTCGGGCAGCGGGCGCTGCAGCGCCTTTGCTTCCTCCCACGGCGCCCGCATCCAGACCTCGCACTCCTCCGTCGTCGTCAGGATCACCGGCATCGCCTTCGGATGCACGCGCTTCACTTCCTCGTTCGGTTCGGTCGTCAGGAACGCGTAGATGTCGGCTGTGACCTCGCCCTCCTTGGCCTTCTGGACGCTGGTCCAGTTCGTCCACAGACCGGCGAATGCGAGCAGCGGCCGGCTTTCGTCCGGAGCGAACCAGACCGGCGTCCTTTTGCCGTCGATGGTATCGTACTCGCTGAACGAGGTGAAGGGGACCAGGCAGCGGTGCTCCGTACCCAGCCAACGCTTCCAGTGCGCGCTGCCGACGTTGCGGATGTTGGTGGTCCCGGAATCCGGCTCAATTCCTTGAAGTCGACGATCTTTCCCTTGGCCTGCAGCTTTTCGGCGCGCTTCTTGGTCGCGTCCATCCGCACCATTGCGCACGATCGGAGCCGGATAGTCGGGGAAGATGTTGCCGACCTTCTTGACCGCCTTCTTCACCGCCGAGGCCGAGCGGCCGGTCTTCTTTGCTTCTTATCGCACTTCGTAAGCCTGTCCCTTGGCCACGCGGGCCCGATCCTGTTTGCGTCCACGCCCGGTCCTCTTCTTCGCTGCGGCCATCGGCTGCTCCCTTTACCAATCCAATGGTGGAGCAACGTTGAAGGGGTTCGCGCGGTTCCGGAGCGGTCCAAAGAACGACGAAGCGGCCGCAGAAAAGTGAGCGGATACCCGTCTGCTTCACTGTCGAGGATATCGCGGAAGGAATACGTCAAGTCCGCGAAAAACGGTCGATGGCCGCTGGGATGCCCTTGCTGGAAGCCCATCCGTCGAGCCGCAGACCGTCCCAAGCAACGACGCCTTCATCCCATTTCACGCCGAACTCGCGATAGATCGGAGCCACAGAAGGATTTGAACAGTGGTCGCCCGCGAATTACGGCGCTGAGCTGATCCCGATGCTGTTGCGTGTCGTTGACACCAGGCAGAAGCAGATAACTCACATGAACTTTGCCGAACTCCTGTTCCGCGTAGCGGGTCATTTCAGCTAGTAGCTCGTTGAGCGGGTAATAGCGAGCAATCGGGATTACCTGCCGACGCGTTGCGTCATCGGGGCCATGCAAGGATACGTAAAGCCGGTCTTTACGGCGATCTCTCCGCATACGGCTGATCTGTCGGTTAGAGGAATGGCGCAAGCTATTTTCCTTCATGGGCATCGATCCATTGCAATGGCGTCATCGAGACGCAAGAAGAGAGGATCGCCTTTCGCGACGGACTTCCGCCCTGCGTCGTCGACCACTTCTTCGTTCCTCTGCCGATCCACACCAATGGTGCGAATGGGCCGCCGAGCGCTTTCGCGGCAAGCTCTAAGCGCGCAGATACGCACGAAAGTTCGCTTCGGGAGTGACATGACGGCATTCGACAAATCCAAGTTCACCTGGGATGGCATGTATCTCGAGTACGAGGGACGCTTCGTGGCCAGGTTCAAGTACGTGCGATCGAACGCGGCGGGATTCAGGAGGTTCCTGATCAAGAATTTCACCGTCGAGGAGTACTTCGCGCGACGCGACCGAGACGAGCAACATATCTTGGAATCCAAGGGGTACGTCCCAGGTCATATCCGGAAATGGCTCATCGAGGCCGGGCTCCCTCCCACTCCCGAAGGCAGGGCTGAATTTTCTCGACGTCAGCGTTGAAGCCCGCGAGGCCAGGCGGGCAGACGATTGGATCGGGACCACTGTCGAAGCAGGCCCGCCCCGCGAATGCGCGTGGACTTCTTGATCGCGGTTGGACGCAGTTCGCGCGTTCGCCGCAGATTGCGGTAGACGAGTGATCCTGACATCATACATCTCCCAGTGGAAAGGACGACGGCATGGCGGGGCAGGAGCGAAATTGGGGTTCTCTACAGGCAGTCGAGGACCTAATTGGCTGCCACTTCGACGTTGATGAAGCTGAAAAACTTTCTGGAGCTCCAGACGACCAACTGAGCGATTTCCTCGCCAGATTCGCTCCTGCTTGGTACGATTGGCTGGAGAGTGACGGTATCGCGGCGAGGGCGATTGCGGACAAGCCACTCTACTTGCCGTCTGGCGCGGACCAGTTTGGCGAGGAAGGTCCGCTCCTGATGTCCAGTGCCTCATATAAGCGAGCGGCACTTTGTTTCAGTTCAATCGCCGTTCCCGATCTACTTGCCGCTGCGATGCACCCGTCCGTAGAGACTGGACAGCTGATTGGTTCTTTCTCGCTCGAAGAAGCCCGGACCGGCTTTCGCGCCGGCTTGATGAGACTGGCTGAGATAGCCCCTCTAGTCCGCGCTGGCGCCTTCGCTGTCGTGCCACATGGCTTCGGAGGATTGCACCCTATCTTGCAGGCGCACGCTCGCGAAGAGCTGAAGAACGTGTCTAGCGAAGATACGGAATTTTGGGCCAAGCTTGTTCGAGATGCCAACCCGGGGGCTCCGGAGGACAGCATAAACTTCGGAATCCGGTTCCTATCCGATGAAGTTGCGCTTGCCTTAGCCTGGGTCGCGACAACCGGCGCTTGGCCGATCACTACCGCGCCTCATGTTTTTGAGCGTATCGAAAAGGGTTTGGCTCAAACGGCGGACAAGGGAAAGAGCATGGGCATTGAAGTAGCCCGCGCGATCACTACGTTCCAACTGCTCGATGCCAGCGGTGTCGACTGGGAGCTACTATCAAAAATCCGGGCTGACGATCATCGCTTCGCCGATTTTCGCGCGAATTTGGACCTTGCTATCGTGCAAGCATCTAAAAATGCAGGTCAAAGTCCGCAACTCTTTGCGGCTTTCCTGAAAGATCTCCTGCAGGATTCTGCCGACGAGTGCAGCAAGGCAGGCGGGTTTTCTTCGTCATGGGACGGAATGTGGGGTCCGACCTTCGCATCGCTCAGTATAGCCACGATGTTCGCTATCGTCTGCGATTTAACGGTGCCCGGCGGGCCTTGGATGACGAGGTTGCGGCCCTTCATCGCATCGATGACGGCGCTGTGCTGCGAAGCGTCCGCATCGTGGATCAGGAAAGGCGCCGCCGCTTCTATATGCGGATCGTCGATCAGATAGTCGGTAGGTTCACTCGGGATGAGAGCGCCGTCGCCTTCGAAGCCCTTTTCTGCCCCCTGCAGGATCGATCCGACGAGGGGATGCGCAGCAGGATCGACTTGCCAGTTCGCAGGATTCAGGTCGGCGTATACTGCGAACCGACCGAAGGCGAAATGACCCGGGACGAGCCATCGGCGTATCTGCCATCGTCCGAGATCCTTGATGGCCTCCTGGACCAGGTCGAAATATGCTTCGATAGAGGCCAATCCTTCGTCATCGCTGCCTTCGAAGGACGGCAATTTCCGGTGGAACTCCGTCTCCAGAAGCTTCTGCAAACTGAGATTTGACTCGGCGGAAGATTCGGTGGCCGACAAATGGAAAGAATTTCGGCCGTACGCCTTCTTCACGTCGAGTGCGACGGGCAACAGAAGCAAAGCGCGAACGCCTTCTTGTCGCAGTTGTCGGATTCGTACCATCCAAAAAGCCGAACGACAGGAACAGGGTCGAAAGTTCCATTTCCTGTTCCGATAATCGTGCATCAGCGGCGATCTTCTCCAGCACGCGCTCGAGTTCGTCCGGAAATTTCAAGGTCTGTAGGGCGGCGTCGCTATGCGATGGCTTCGACTTGACGCGTCCGAGCTCCGGATTCGGATCGATGTTCGACCGGCGGGCGTGTTCTGCACGGTTGATTTCGGCCTTCTTGGGCCGAGGCGGCAATTCGAATTCGTCGCGGATGTGATCGCGAAGCTCGCGCTCGAGCTTTCCCAAGGAGAACTCGTCATCGCGCCCGGAGCTTTCCAGAGCCTGAAGCTTCGTCAGATACTCCAGGTTCGAGACTTTCGCATGCTCGAGCGCGGCGATGAACTCCTCCGTCTTCTCCTCCGGCGGAATATCTTCGGGCTCTTCCAGAGGGTCGATTCTCAAGGAGGCATCTTCGCCGGCGAGCTTCCTGTAGACCTCCTCCATCACCTCGTCGACGATCTGAAGATGTCGCTTGGATCTCGCACCGAGGCTGTAATTCAGCATTCAGTTCTTTTTGGACAGATCCAGAAGCTTCAGCCTGAGGCGATCGTACACCCCAGCCAACCGGAGCTCCTCGTTCGGCTCGTCGAGAACGGTCAACGAATTTCCCCCCGAAAAGTCGACCATTACCAAGAAGAATCCTCTACGGACAACCGCTTCGTGCACATCATAAGGTCTACAACATCCCCAGCAGATCTCTCTATGTCGGCCTATCCGTTTTTTGCGCCGCCGACATCTCTGAATTGCCGGTCTTAGGTTTCTTAGTCGGTGTTGTAACGCCCATCGCGAGGCGGGATAAGAAGAGCAGCGTTATTCCGAGCTTCGACTAGCGGGGGTAATTTCTGCTGGCTGGATTACCCCCCCGGAT
Source organism: Bradyrhizobium sp. NBAIM08 (assembly GCF_020193935.1). Classification (NCBI taxonomy): domain Bacteria; kingdom Pseudomonadati; phylum Pseudomonadota; class Alphaproteobacteria; order Hyphomicrobiales; family Nitrobacteraceae; genus Bradyrhizobium; species Bradyrhizobium sp. NBAIM08. The sequence continues at coordinate 52,649 of NZ_JADYVR010000019.1, forward strand.
GGCATACTTAAGGGGATCACGGTGCTCCACCGTAGTGCTCCACCGCAAAAAGTTCGGCGGCTCGGGAAGCACCTGATTTTGAAGGACTTTTTCGCTACTGAAAATCGGTGGCGGAGAGAGTGGGATTCTACACCAAGCTAAAGACCATCACGAAACGGTGGCCAATAGGGATTCGCTCTGGCTGAGAGGACGGTGGCGAAAGCGAATCCCGCAATCTTCGCAGCTGTGGAAGCGAGTCCCGGAGATCGCAATGCAGTGTCCGACCGGTGGACCAGATCGCATCTATACGACCTTTTCGCATATCCTCGCTTTTTCCGCCTGTTCTTGCAGTACAAAACCCACTTATGCCGCGGCTTGAGCAGCTAACGAGGGCGCCCTTGCTGGTGCAGTCGAACAAGGTGGTTTCCATTTTTGTCGACCTGATTGGGTGCGCTTGCTCCGTCATCGCCAGGAGCGTAGCGACGAACCATCCGGCTGTCTCTCGCCGAAAGGGTCTGGGTTGGTTCGCTTTGCCAGGAACGAGAAGACTGGCCCCGCGCTTGCGAGATCCAGGATGACGGCTGTGTATTAAATTAAGCTATCCCCATCACGCGAGACTGGTGATAGTCGACATCGCCAAACGAGTTCTCGATCATGGTGAGGCGCTTGAAGTAGTGGCCGATCTTCGCCTCCATGGTCATGCCGATGCCGCCGTGGAGCTGAATCGACTGCTGACCGACGAATTTCAGCGACTTGCCGATCTGCGCCTTGGCCGCGGCGATGGCATTGCTGCGCTCCCTGGCGTTCTCGAAATCACCAGCCATGGTCGCGAACATCGACATCGAGCGCGCCTGCTCGGCCGCGACGAACATGTCGGAGGCGCGGTGCTGGAGCGACTGGAACGAGCCGATCGCGACGCCGAACTGCTTTCGGGTCTTGATGTACTCGACCGTGGTCTTGAGCGACTCGTCCATCAGCCCGACCGCCTCGGCGCAGAGCGCGACGCGGGCCTCGTCGACCACGCGCTCGACCAGCGCGAGGGAATCCTCGGGATTGCCGAGCACCGCATCCGGGCCGACCTCGACGCCGGTGAAGGTGATGTCGGCGGCGTGCAGGCCGTCCTGGGTCGGATAGCCCTTCGTGCCGACGCCCTTGGCGTTGGCCGGCACCAGGAACACGCCGATGCCGCCATGATCGCGGCGGTCGCCCTTGGTGCGGGCGGTCACTACAAGCGTGTCCGCGTTCTCGCCGTTGAGCACGACGAATTTCTCACCGTCGATGACCCAGCCGTCGCCCTTCTTCTTCGCGGTCGTGGTGACGTCGAACAGATCGTAGCGCGAATTCTTCTCGAGCTGGGCGAACGCCAGCGTCTTGCTGCCGTCGATGATGCCGGGCAGGTGTGCCGCCTTCTGAGCGTCGGTGCCGGCATGGCGCAGGAAGCCGCCGCCAATCACGACCGTTGCCAGATACGGCTCGAGCACCAGCGCCTTGCCGAGCGCCTCCATCACGATCATGGTCTCGACGCCGCCACCACCGAAGCCGCCATCGGCCTCGCTGAACGGCAGGCCGAGCAGGCCCTGCTCGGCGAGCTTGAGCCAGACCGCCTTGCTCCAGCCGCCCTTCTCCTTCATATACTTCTTGCGCTGCTCGAAATCGTAGGAATCGGTCAGCAGGCCGTCGATGCTTTCCTTGAGAAGCCGCTGCTCCTCGTTCAGGTCAAAATCCATGTTTCTCAACTCTCCCGGTATCTGATTTCGTCATGCCCGGCCTTGTGCCGGGTATCCACGTTCTTCGTGCCGCTAGCGTGGATGGCCGGGTCATTCGTCGAAGACGCGCTTCGCGCTTTTGCCCCGGCCGTGACGTCGAGTGTGTTTGTGACGGGCAGAATTCACAGCCCCAGCACCGCCTTGGCGATGATGTTCCGCTGGATCTCGTCGGAGCCGCCATAGATCGAGAGCTTCCGGTTGTTGAAGTAGCTCGGCGCGATTTGGGCGGTCCAGTCCATGGCCTCACTGGAGCCGTCGTCGCCGCGCACTTCGAAAGGAGCAGCGAACGGGCCGATCACTTCCATCAGCAGCTCGGTGGTGGCCTGCTGGATCTCGGAGCCCTTGATCTTCAAGACTGAGGAGGCCGGGTTCGGCTTGCCCTTGCCATGCTTGGTTTCGTCGGCGACGACGCGGAGCTGGGTGAGCTCGAGCGCCTTCAGCTCGATCTCGCAGGCCGTGAGCTTCTGGCGGAACGCGTGATGCTCTATAATGGGCTTGCCACCGGCTTCCACCTTGGAGGCGAGATCGCGAATGCGGCGCAACCGTGCTTTGGAGAGGCCGACGCGAGCTAGGCCGATTCGTTCATGGCCGAGCAGGAATTTTGCATAATCCCAGCCTTTGTTCTCCTCGCCGATCAGGTTCTCGTAGGGCACCTCGACGTCGTCGAAGAACACTTCGTTGACCTCATGACCGCCGTCGATGGTCTGGATCGGTCGCACGGTGACGCCCTTCGATTTCATCGAGAGGACAATGAAGGAGATGCCCATCTGCTTCTTCGCGGACGGATCGGTGCGGCACAGGCAAAAGATCATGTCGGCGTGCTGGGCGAGCGTGGTCCAGGTCTTCTGGCCGTTGATGATCCACTTGTCGCCCTTCCGCTCGGCCTTGGTCTTCAGCGAAGCAAGGTCCGAGCCGGAGCCTGTCTCGGAGAAGCCCTGGCACCACCAATCGTCGACATTGGCAATGCGCGGCAGATACTTCCTCTTCTGCTCCTCGTTGCCGAAGGTGTAGATGACGGGGCCGACCATGCCGACGCCAAAAGCGAGCGGAGGCTGCGCCGGATAGCACTGCAATTCCTCATTGAAGATATAATGCTGCACGGATGTCCAACCCGTACCGCCGTACTGCTTGGGCCAGTGGCTGACGCCCCAGCCTTTCTTGTTGAGGATGCGCCACCAGGTCACCATCTCGTCCTTCGAGAGGTGCCGCTCCTCCACAAGCTTGCGCCGCGTATCCGGTGGCACGTTGTCACTCAGGAATTGCCGCACCTCCTCCCGAAACGCCTGCTCTTCCTTTGTGAACGCGAGATCCATGAGATCCTCCTGTTAGCTTCCTCGTCCTCCGGCCTTGCGCAAACAGGCACAGGGGCCGGGACCGTAACAATCGGCCTTCGTAAGAAAGCCACTCGTCTCCGTAGCCGTCACTCCGTCTGCGGAATACGGTTCGTGCCGCGCGTGCGCAATTGCGCAACTCGGCTGCGAGGTGCGATTACTGCAACACCTCGAACAAACCCGCCGCGCCCATGCCGCCGCCGACGCACATGGTGACGACGGCATATTTGGCCTTGCGGCGGCGTCCCTCGATCAGGGCGTGGCCGGTCAGGCGCGCGCCTGACATCCCGTAAGGATGGCCGAGCGAGATCGCGCCACCATTGACGTTGATCTTCTCGGGGTCGATGCCGAGCTTGTCGCGGCAATACAGCACCTGCGCAGCAAAGGCTTCGTTCAGCTCCCAGAGGCCGATGTCGTCGACGGTAAGGCCGTGGCGCTTCAAGAGGCGCGGCACGGCAAAGACCGGGCCGATGCCCATCTCGTCCGGCTCGCAGCCGGCGGAGACGAAGCCGCGGAAGATGCCGATCGGCGCAAGACCGCGCTTGGCCGCTTCCTTGTCGCTCATGATGACGGAAGCGCTGGCGCCGTCCGAAAGTTGGCTGGCATTGGCGGCGGTGATCGAAAATCCTTCGCCCCGCACGGCCCTGAGCCTTGCGAGGCCTTCAGCGGTGGTTTCGGGGCGCGGACCTTCGTCCTGCGACAGCGTGACCTCCTTCATCGACACGGCACCGGTCGCCTTGTCGGTCACCGCCATCGTGGTGGTGATCGGCGCGAGCTCGTCCTTGAATTTGCCGCCCTGCTGCGCGGCCGCGGTGCGGCGCTGGCTTTCCAGCGAATATTCGTCCTGGCGTGCACGCGAGATGCCGTAGCGCTTAGCGACGACTTCTGCCGTGTCGATCATGGACATGTAGGCTTCGCTCTTGATTTTTAGCAGCGCGGGATCCCGTACGTGGAACGAATTCATCTTGTCGTTCTGCACGAGGCTGATCGACTCGCCGCCGCCGCCGACCGCGATCTCGACGCCGTCGAAGATAACCGAGCGCGCGGCGAGCGCGATCGCCTGCAGGCCCGAACCGCATTGCCGGTCGATCGTGGTGCCGGAAACGGTCACGGGAAAGCCGGCGCGGAGCAGCGCCTTGCGAGTGATGTTGCTGCCGGTTGATCCCTGTTGAAGGGCTACCCCCATTGCGACGTCCTCGACCTCATTGGGCTCGATCTTGGCCCGGGCGACGGCTTCGCCGATGGCGTGGCCGAGCAGGGTTGCGCCCTCGGTGGCGTTGAGCATGCCGCGATAGGCCTTGCCGATGGGCGTGCGGGCGGTTGAAACAATGACGGCGTCGATCAAAACGACCTCCTGATGCGAGATGAGATGGATTGTGACGATTTCTGCTGTTGGCGCGCCCGACCATGGCCGCGAGTTCGGTGAGCTGATCCGCTGGTCGCCAGATTCGGCATGCGCGCCATAATCAGCGGCAGCTTCCGACAGGTGGTCGGGCGGCGCGCATTGCAAGATGGTGTCGTCTGCCGCACGGTCTCGGAATAAGCCTGGTCACCGGGAGGGGTCATTTTCTGCAATTAGATCAGACTCATTCCGGGATTGGACAAGTCGCGAGCCGCGGAATCAATCGACCCGCGCTTTTCACGGCGAAATGGATTCCCGGCCCGCCCCTTCGGCGCTTCCGGAATGACAAGCGGAGAGGCTGAGGCCATCACGCCGCTTTCGCCGCGGCCGCGAGCGACGCAAAGGTCTTGCCCTCTGCGGCGAGCTTCTTCAGCAGCGGGGCGGGCTCGAGGCTGGGGTCGTTGGTCTCCTTGGCGTAGAAGGAAAGGCGATCGGCGATGTGCTTGAGGCCGACGGTGTCGGCCCAGAACATCGGACCGCCGCGATAGATCGGCCAGCCATAGCCGTAGAGCCAGACCACGTCGATGTCCGAGGGGCGCGCGGCGATGCCCTCTTCGAGGATCTTCGCGCTCTCGTTGATCATCGGGTACATCATGCGCTCGAGGATCTCCTCGTCGCTGACGACGCGCTTCTTGCGCCCCAGACGCAGCAGCGTCTCGTCGATCAGCTTCTCGACATCAGGATCGGGCAGCGCTGCGCGCGAACCGGCTTCATACTTGTAGTAGCCCTTGCCGGTCTTCTGGCCAAAGCGGCCGGCCTCGCACAGCGCATCCGCGATCTCGGACTTGATGCCGCGGTCCTTGCGCGAGCGCCAGCCGATGTCGAGGCCGGCAAGGTCGCCCATCGCGAACGGCCCCATCGGCATGCCGAATTTTGTCACGACCGCGTCGACCTGCTGCGGCAAGGCGCCTTCGAACAGCAGCTTCTCGGCCTGCTTGCCGCGCTGCGCCAACATGCGGTTCCCGACAAAGCCGTCGCAGACGCCGACCACGGCCGGCACCTTCGCGATTTTTCGCGCGATCGTCACCGCGGTCACCAGAGCATCCGGCGCGGTCTTGTCGGCGCGCACGATCTCGCACAGCTTCATGACGTTGGCCGGCGAGAAGAAATGCATGCCGAGCACGTCCTGCGGACGCTTGGTCGACTTCGCGATCTCGTCGATGTTGAGATAGGACGTGTTGGAGGCGAGCACGGCGCCAGGCTTGGCGTACTGGTCGAGCTTGCCGAACACCTCCTTCTTCACCGCCATGGTCTCGAACACGGCTTCGATGACGAGGTCGGCATCGCCGACATTCTCGATGCCGACCTTGCCGTCGATCAGCGCCATGCGCTTGGCGGGCGCATCGGCCGGGATGCCGCCGCGCGCGGCGGTCGCCTCCCAGTTCTTCTGCATCACGCCCATGCCGCGCTTGAGCTGCTCCTCACCGGTCTCGATCAGGGTGACGGGAATGCCGGCATTGGCAAAGGACATCGCGATGCCACCGCCCATGGTGCCGGCGCCGAGAATGGCAACACGGTTGACCGGACGCGGCTTGGTGCCTTCAGGTACGCCCGCGATCTTGTTGGCCTCGCGCTCGGCGAAGAAGGCGTAGCGCTGCGCCTTGGACTGGTCGCTGGCGACGAGCTTGAGGAAGCCCTCGCGCTCTTTCTTCAGGCCTTCGTCGAACGGCAGGTCGATGGCATAGCCGACCGCGTCGGCGGCGGCGAACGGCGCCTCCAGGCCGCGCGACTTCTTGGTCATGGCCGCAACCGCATTGGTGAAGATCGAGCGGTCGGCCTTGGCCGCCGCGAGCTTGGAATCGTCGTCACGCAGGCGCCGCAGCGGGCGCTTCTCGGCGATGAGCTTGCGCACGAAGGCTTCGCCGCCCGAGGCCGGCCCCTCGATGATCTCCTCGATCAGGCCGTTCTTGAGCGCTTCCGCCGCACCGATCGGGTCGCCGCCGACGATCATCTTGACCGCGAGCTCAGGCCCGACCGCGCGGGGCAGACGCTGGGTGCCGCCAGCGCCGGGCAGAAGTCCGAGCTTCACCTCGGGCAGGCCGAGCTTGGCCTCTTTCACCGCGACGCGGAAATGACACGCCAGCGCGACCTCGAGGCCCCCGCCGAGCGCGGTGCCGTGGATCGCGGCAACGACCGGCTTGGGCGAATTCTCGATCTCGGACAGCACGTCATTGAGGGCGGGCGGCTTCGGCGGCTTGCCGAATTCGGTGATGTCGGCGCCGGCGATGAAGGTGCGGCCGGCGCAGGTCAGCACGATGCCCTTGATGGCGGGATCGGCGATCGCGGCCTTGATGCATTCGAAGATGCCGCCCCGGACTGCGGCACTCAGCGCGTTGACCGGTGGACTGTTGACCGTGACGATGCCGACCTCATCATGACGCTCAAGCTTCACCACTTCGCTCACAGTGGGCTCCTCTTGGCGCTCTTGTCTGTGTCAGACCGCAGTACGACAAGTGCATCAGCCGCGAGACCTTTCTTGGTCGTGACGAGAAATGGATTGACGTCAATAGACGTGATCTGACCATCCGCATCGGCTATCAGGTTGGAGAGCCCGACGAGCGCCTTGACAACTGAAGCCTCCTTCAAGGCGGGCTTGCCGCGGTAGCCCCCGATCTTAATGCCCGCTTTGGTGCGACGTATCAGCCTTCTGGCCTCGGTCGCGTCAATAGGCGCTCCGGCGAGTGCCACGTCTTTCATCAACTCGACGTCGACACCGCCGGTGCCAAATAGCACCACCGGCCCCATCTCAGCATCAAGCGAGGCGCCTATCAGTAGCTCGAGATCGGCTTCGAGCTGCTGAGAAATCAAGATACCTTCCAGCCTCGGCTTGCTCTTCAACTTCTTCACGCGTGTGACGATTTCGTTGAAGGCAACCTGAACCTCGTCCGCACTTTTGAGGTTGAGCATGACGCCGCCGACATCGGATTTGTGAAGGATGTCAGGGCTGACTACTTTCGCCACGACTGGAAAGCCGATCTTCATTGCGAGTGCTGACGCCTCTTTGGCGGTTCGCGCTATCGCCTCCTTTGGGATCGGAATGCCATAGGCCTTGAGCAGCTTTTTCGAGGCGACTTCGTCGAGCGCGGCGCCGTTGGTGCAGTTCAAGGTCTTTTTTAGTACGGCCCGAGCCCGGGGTTTTGAGCAGGAAACGATATCGGGCACGTCATTTTTGAGCATCGCATAGTCGATTAGCGCCTTGATCGCGCTGACGGCACGGTCCATGCCCTGCACAACAGCAATGTAAGGCAAGGACTTACGCAGGGCCTTTGAGTGCTCGGTAAATCCGATGGACATCCCGCTAATGTAGATCACAGGCTTCGATGTGGTGCTCGCCATCTCGTTAACGATGCGCAGATTTTTCTCGCGCAACTCATGCGGCGCCTTAGGCAATTCCGCGTCAATGATGACGATGTCGGTGTCCGGATCATCGATCATGATCTTGATTGACTTGAGATAAACGGATGGATCGACCACCGCAGCAAAACCGGCATCCAGCGGATTGCCAACGAGCGAACCCGGCCCAAGCATCGTCGCGAGCTTTCCGCTAATGTCCTTACAGAGCGGGGGAAAATGGAGTCCCGTCGAATGGAATGCGTCAATCAGAAGCCCGCGCTTGCCACCCGATAGCGTCACCGCGGCAAGCCGCCCGCCCCTAGGTAATTGAGCATGAACGAAACATTCGGTCGTTTCGATCAGCTCATCAAGCCCGCGCACCCGGATCACGCCCTCGCGGCTCGATATCGCGTCGAAGGATTCGATGGAGCCTGCCAGCGCCCCGGTATGCGCCATAGCGGCAGCGCGCCCCCCCGCAGAGGCCCCCAGCTTCAACGCAATGACAGGTTTTCCGGCGTCACGCGCTGCCCTGCAGGCACGCCGAAACGCATTGGTATTGCGCACGCCCTCCAGATAAACCACGATGACTCGGATCGAGGGATCGGCGGCGAAGTACTCTATCAAAGCCGGCGTTTCCAGCCCGACCTCGTTACCGGTCGATACCATATAACCGACACCGACACCGCGCTCCTCGAGCGCCTGCCGGATCAGCATCACGATAGCGCCCGATTGGCCGGCAATCGCGACCGCCCCCTGCTCCATCGTGACGACCCGGTCATCGATATTGGTGAACAGTCTTTCGCCTGCACTTAAATTGCCAAGGCAATTCGGGCCCGTTACGAAAATTCCCGTCTCGCGCACCGCGGCCTTAAGTTCAGCCGCAAGCCGCTGACTTTCCTCATCTTGCAACTCGCTGAATCCCGACGTCACGATAGTTGCTGATCGCGCACCTGCGCTGGCTGCCTCCCGTAATACCTGAACGACGAACTTCGCCGGCACCAGCACGAGCACATGGTCGGGCGCTTCGGGAAGGGAGGCGAAATTCCGATAGCAGGTCACGCCCCAGATCGTGTCGCGCCCGGGGTTCATAGCATAGAGCCCGCCAGCGTATTTATACTTGATCAGATTGTTCCAAATGCGCTCGGCATAGTTGCCCGGCTTGTCTGTGGCACCGACGAGCACGATGTTGCGGGGATGCAGCATCGCATGAATGCCGCTAATGACGTCACTCGCATCGACTGCAGGCGACCAATCACTTGAGGCGACCGCGGCGGTCGGAACGCGTGCTTCCATAGCTCCAATTCTTCCTTTAGTTATTCCGCCGAGACGCGATGCTCGATCGTCTCAGCCTTAAAGCCCATCATCTGCGAGCGAGGTAGCGGAACGCACGTCAAGACATTGTTCAGCCGACCACACTCGTCGCAGGCCCTAGACTGCAGTGGGGCCGCATCTCGTACACCGATGCGCTACATCGAATACTCACCAGGATGACAGATCGCCATCATCCGATCGCTGGAGTCCCTGGTGAACCGGAGGCCCAGCGCGGCGATGTACGGGCAGTCAATATTCCGAGCAGACGCGAATCGACGCTGCATCAGCGCCGCATCGCGTGCAGGATCAATGCAAACAGCAATCAGAACTCCGAGCAGTCAGGGTAATTCGAAAGGGCGATAGACAATGAACCTCTGCATCGCGCCCGGGTTAATGTGCAGCGCTCAGGCGGTTCACTGCGTTGTTCAAATAGACTAGCCGTCTCGCCGGCCGAATTTCTTCAATCTGGGCCGTCATATGTTCGAAATTCAACGCGGAACTGGACAACAGCGCGGCTTTTCATTCGATCGAAACGATACTCAGCTCGAGCACGACGACAGTAGGGGGAATGAGGCCGCTGCAAAGGAAAAGACGGCTTGACCCGACAACAATTGGCTCCGACCGGGACAACCTGCCGAGCAGTTCGGGGAGGGCCGGCCATCCTTGCTCTCCAGAGCAAGGTTTGTCATCTCGAGGTGCCCCAAAGAGGGCTGTTCAGTCAGGAGACCGCCTCTCAGGCCGTCCCCCCCATCAGGAAGCCGGCCATTACTAGCCTCGTTGAGCCAGCAAAGCTTGGCCCGCTGCAAAAGGCATTCAACAGCATTCATATAGGATATCGTCCAGGATTCATGTAAGATTCGTCTCGCGGCAAGCCTAAGCACGCCATCGATTGGAGACGCCCATGCGGCGGCACGTGGGGCGAGCGAACCGAATCTTCTGCCTGGCTCCCATCGAGGCTCAGTAACCGCGTCGCAGGTCAATTACGTTCCTCAGCGGGAGCCCTTTCAGGTAGCGTTCGACGTTCTCTGTGACGATGTCAATTGCTCGCTCCACATAATCTGTGAGAATACCTGCAATATGGGGCGTCATGATCACATTCGGCATTTCCCAAAGCGGACTGTCCTGCGGCGGCGGCTCACGCTCGAACACGTCGAGCATTGCACCCCCGAGTGAGCCCGCCTGCAGGGCACTGATCAATTCGGACTCCACGACGACGCTGCCCCGGGCGATGTTGATCAGGAATGCATCACTTCGCATGCATGCTATCTCGTCAGCGCCGATCAGACCGACCGTCTCCGGCGTGGCCGGCACGGCCAAAACCACGAAATCACAGAGTGGCAGCAAGTCCTTCAGCTGATCGGAGCCGAACAACCGGTCTACGTCTTCCGCCGGGACAGAAATATCCCGCTTCGCACCCAAAACGATCATCCCCGCGCTCTTCGCGCGCCGAGCAATAGTCGAACCGATCGAACCCAACCCAACAATGCCAAGCGTTTTGTTGGCCAAAGGCGCCACGGATCGATGGATCCATTTGCGCTCCGCTTGCTCGGACAAAAGTTTTCGGAAATTCCAATTCAGTATCGTCACGCCGCCCATCACGTAATCAGCGATGAGGCCGCCCTGCATTCCGCGAACATTTGTCACGATGATATCACCCACTCTGTCGCGGATCGGAAGCATGGAACTGAAACCACTTCAGCTTCCGCGCCCGGCCGTGCAGTTCGACCGGGAAATGGTAAGCAAGCAATGCCTGGGCCTCACCTATGTGTTGCTCTAGCCGTTCGGCATCCGGCGCCACAATGATTCGGACTTGCGGAAAACGTTCACCCAACACATGTGCAAACAATTCCGCCTTATCGTGGTTGACGACAATGGTGAGGGCGGGACTTTCACTTGACATGCTACCTCATGTTTGTGCGTAGGATGGTGCCTGGACACCAATTCTTGTTTGCTCAAAACACCTGCTGAATGGGAGCGAGGATCTGCACACATCGCATCGTGCGAGCCAAGGTGTGCGCCTTCTTGAACTCACCGAACCGCCTGGGGCGCAGAAATCGTTTCCTTTTGCAGTTGCCGGAAAACCGCTATCAAACGACCGACTTTCGATTCATTCGATGTAGCGCCGCTGCTGTTTGAAATTCTGCGTCCTTGCATTGATTCCGGCGAATTCGCCCACGTCTCGCCGTTTGTTCTCCCCTATGCTCGAGTTGAGGCGACAAGGTCATCGCGAAACTGGCCAATGTGGACCGTGAGGCGCATAGAGAACGGGATCGCCTGCGCCTCGTCTCCAGTCTCTGTCACATCGCTCGGAACGAAACGATCTGCATTACCAAGGTGGTGCCCCGTCCACCTTTGTGGACCACCAAGCGGGAGCGCTTGGCGTAAAGTGAGCCAGCTCTGGCGAAACCGCACACGATCATGGCCGCCGAAAGAACAGGCAGCAAATCTCGCTATGTTGCCGCCATCGATGTTCTTTGGCAGGCAAAACAGCAAAGGGGGGCGCGTCCGTCAGGCCAGGAGAGTTGCGACACCGGCAGGGTGGCAATGAAAGACTTGAAGACGACGGCAGCCCGAATATAGCGATCGCCACTTTTGGATTCTCGGCGCATCGATCCTGCTCTGAAGGATAAAGTGGGTCTTCAGCTGGCCTGGCACGGAGCGTCAAAGCCCCATTTCAGCTTCCAGCGGCCGTCAAGCGCAACATCAGAGGCGCTGAACCGGCGGTTTGCGGATGCAGTATGCCAGGTCCGAAAACCCCGGGGACCGCTGTCATTACACTCCCGCCAGTGGATTTGGCAGCTCGTGCTCCACTCGAAAGTCCCGATAGCGCTCCAAGTGCATCCGTAGCACCGAGCGGCTTCGCCAGGGATCCTCGAGAAACGCTTTGCGTTCTTCCAACCAGAGCGCATCCGACATCATGCGTGGCCTGAGGGCGTCAAAGACGGCCTCGGTCTCTTCCCGTAGGATGTACCAAAGGCTTGGGCCTGACGGCTCATAATGTTCATCGAGGCACAGTGCGACCTCATGTAAATGACAGACGAAGCACGCGTCGATGACGAATGAGCGCACGAGACTGATGTCGTCGTAAAAGGCCGTGGGTAAGATCCCCGTCCGAGTGAACGGCTTGAGATCGTACCCTCGCTCCTTGAGCAGGGGAACAAAGGTGCGGGCGTCGCCGAAATCCCGGAGTAGGAGTTTTTGGGGACGACCGATCTCGTCGAACAAGATTGTACTGTTTTGCTGATGCGCCTCAAGTGCCAGTCCGTAAAGCAAATACATGGTGAGGATCGGCGTGATCACGGTCCTCACATAGGCACGGAAGAATGCAGATTCGCTTTGACAGCCGCCCCGCGCAATCAGTTCGCAAATGAGCGGGCGGCCGTCGACCGGGCTTGCAGCAAGGAGCGCTGCAACAGTGACCGAAAATAGTCCATCATTTCGTGTCATTGCATCAGGGTTGCGGTAGACAACCGAAAGAAATCGACCCCGATGCTCGTCGTCTGTTACGGGGTGGTGAAGGATTGCCCCCAGCTCCTCTGGGAAGATCTCCAATTTTTCTGAGAGATGCCTCTCATTTGATATGATTTCTAGAATCAAGGTGCTGAGACGCGGTCCCATGTGAATCGACTTTGCCTGCAGAATGCGCTGTTCGCTGGTCATCCAAATCGCCACCGGTAATTTGATAAAGGGTCTCGGCTCCCGTGTGTCTGGCAGCATTGTGCGGAACGACATTGCCGGCAGCGTTATGATTTCCGGGCCGTTGGGATCGAAAATTCCAGACGCGATCTCTGAGGCGAGTTCACGTCGCAGAAAATTGTCTAGGTGCCAGATATGGATAGGTAGCGGCAGCCAGTCCTCAGAGGATTTGCCCCTTTTTTTAAGTCCTTCAGTCCAGTCGTACCAGAGCTGCGGGAAGTTTTGGGAGAACCATTCCGAATAGGTGCCCACATGCGGCATCTTCTCCACATAGGACCATTCTTTGCGCAGTGCGGCGATTCGGACGCGCACGCGAGCCCCGAACTCAGGCGACAATGCAGTGACGTCCTCGGTCGACAGATCGGATTTGGCCTTCCATGTCGGGTAGAAGGGATGCCCCTCCAGTGCTCCCCACTGATCGAGAGTAATTGCCGCCAGGTGCGGCGGCAGATTCCTTTGGAGATATTCGATGAAATCCCGGGCTCCAGCTTCGGCTATTTTACCACGCAACTCTGCGCTCCAATGCTCCCGGTGATCACGTGCGAGGACGTCGTTACGCATGCTGTCCTCGACGTCGCGGATGAGACGCTGAACGCCGTCCGTTGCTGGCGCGATTGTCAAAGACGGCGCGACCTCTCTGATGAGGTCGCAGGGACTATCGATCAGGTAACGAGCGCCGGTCTCGTCTATTACTTCGATTGAACCTCGATTTTGAAGTACTCCGGCAGGCGCACGGTGCAAATCCGTAAAGTGTAGGACTTCGCGTGATCGCCAAAGGGGAAGCCATGCTTCGTTGCCTTGGCGAGCCCACATTAACCCCTCCGGCTCGAGAAGACGCTCGGCGAATAGGCAGCGGACCAAGCGGCAGACGGCATTGCGCGATGCGCTTAGGCAAAGCTGCGAGGCACACGCCTTAGATTCAGCATATGCCCAGGAGGACATTCTCTCGTTCATTTCACCTCCTCCACGAGAACGGCGAGCAAACAGGCCTGCGCGCCCTCCGTGAACGCCGCGTTCGAGCTGGGCGTCCAACTAACTTTGCGGGGATGCCCCTCTCGCGTTGCGCGGTCAATTGCGTGTTCTGCGACTTGAGAGAGCTTCGAGCCGTCCGTCCCGATGCCGTGGGGAATAAACGAACTACCTTGCATGGCATCATTCGAAAGGAAACATGAGTGACAAAGCTTCGATCGGAACCGCTCCCAACTGCTTGACCTCCTCGATCATTTTCATTAGATCCTTCGCGCCAATCACGCGTAGCAAGCCCTGCTCCCAGCAAACAGTATGCCACAACGGTGTGCCCGGATGTTGCTGAGATAAGAGGAGGGCACTCCGCCTTTTTCCTCCGTCGCTGAAATGCTTGCACAGTGAGATGCCGAGTCTCGCTTGTCTGGAACCGGACATGCGCAATTTTCGGGAGCCTCAGCGCAAGATGTGAATGGTCAACTATTTCCAGCGCGAAGTGGCCAACAACTGAGGATTCGGGTTACTTGCATGAATCAGGCGATTGATTTCATAGCAATCGCGAGGGATCGACTTTTTGCAAGAATGTGATCTGAGGCGCGGTAAGCACTATTTGAGCTGCAATGTTTCGCACTGATTCCCAGGCTGGAACGAGCGAAGAATGATGAACGCCCTCGGCGTTTCGGCTGCCAGAAGACGTTTATCCGTTTGCTGTCGGACATCGGTGGCAAGGCCCGCATCAGCCAGGTGACTTCCCTATTTTAATTGGAAGAAGAGTATGACGGCGGTTGCCGACCGAGAAACGGCGGTTAAAGCAGCTCGAGGACGAGAAGATCAAGCTGAAGAGCTGTCGTCGGATCTATCGCTCGACACAAGGAGACGCTGCAGGACGTGGTCCGCAGAGAGCTAAGAAATCGGGCTGAAAGAGCAAGCTGGCCCGACCGTCAGAACTCCGCGTAACGCATCTCTGCGATGCAGCTGTTGCACTCCTTACACCATGCTTGGACTACCTGATCTCAGTTTACCTCCTCGTAGTCGAACTCAGTCCTGTGACGACGATCATTTTGAAGACATCGACAAGAGGTGCGGCAGCACGAATTGCCCTATTCGTTGCAGGTATTCGCCCTGGTCTCCCTCCAGTAAGTATCTGTATCCAGCGATAAGCCTGGGAGGCTCACAGCATCGACACAAGAAGCTCTCAGCAAGAGAGTATTCGGAGCAGTTGTAATTGATCGTCACTTCATCTCTGTCACGACCAATTTCCTCCATCGCAATCAGTACAACGCCACCATCGTCGATCTGAAGGCGGGCATTCGGACGACAACAGTGATTTATGAAGTCTATGTATTCACTACAAAGATGCTTATCGCGATCAATTTGTATCGTCCTCTTGGTCGCCAGCGGACAGATCTCACCTTCGAGCCGTTCTATGACATTTCCCCTCGATATAGTTCTTCTTGAAAACAAGCCGGACCCATTTATCTCGGATCGTCCGACGTAGATGCGATCTGACGGCTTACAGGCGAGGTTGGTTTTGTTCATAACGTTATCTCTCCGACTCGATTTGACCTGTGCTCTCATCTTGTTTAGCTGTTGACACGGTAGCTGTGACTCATCGGCATCATGCGATCTAGACGCTCTGCCTCTGGTCTTGCCAACTGCCAATGATGATAGTCTCGGCTCGTTGAGCTCAAACTTGAACTCAACTCAAGCAGAAGGCGTTTAGTAAGTTTGTTCGCGCCGCCTCCAAGGCGGCTGCCGCCGTAGATCAAGCCAGTCACGACAATTCTCCGCGTTGACAGATGTCGCCTCTGCCTATGTTAGGCGGCCACGCGGATCGGGCGGAGAGGTGAAGCAGGCTTGGTGTGCTGCGGTCGAAGCTCGAATAGGGGCGTCTCTGTGGAATCGGGATATGGCCTATGATCGTGAGCCCCCACTGCCGGTCTCGCAGACCCGACGATATACCTCCTCGTAGTGGCGCTGCGCTCCCACCGCTCAGACAAACACGTTTATCGCGCCGGGCGCCCTTATCGTCCGTGCTGACGGCGACGTCGTTGCCGGCACGTACAGTTATGAGGGGCTTACCCGTGAATTGTGAGGCCAAACCTGTGGAGGGGTCCGACCCGCTTTGACGATCAGGGTATCCTCAAAAGATGTTTTAGCGCGAAAGGCTGTTCCATGGTGATCCGACCACCGCCACAACAGAAATTGGCGTGCTACCCGATCCAGTACCCTGGCGAGATAGACGAGCTGTAAGACCCTATGTCCGCCTGTGTTGAGGCGACCGGCCGACACAGCGAGTCCGAGTGATGATCGGGCAGCCGATCCGATCATCATGATCCAGGAAGGAGTTGTGGTAGCTGATTGCTATGCATGTGTCGGAGCAGACGTCGCGAGGTGAAGACACTGCGCGTTCGTGGAAACATGCCGGCAAAGGAGACGCTTGCCTCTTGCGAGGTCGACGCGCCTGCAGCCAGTATGCGCTACGGATCGGTGCCGATTTGATCGTGTGCATTTTGGTTATGAGGCCTGTCCGGCCGGCTATGCCTCATGAATGCAGGCTAGCTCGTCACTGGCCTCAAAGAAGGCAGGTGATCGGGCCAAGACTAACCGCCAGGCGCCGCCTTTCTCGCGTGGCTGCTACGCGTGGGCGCCGACGGCGGTATGGTCTCCGATGAATGCCGCGAGACGATGCGCGGTCTCGTTCACGTCCGAGTGGCAGCGGTTGAAGCGCTGCCGCCCACTGGCAGAAGGCGCGCGCCTTGATGCTCAAGCACGGCCTCACCTATCCCCGCAGAAAAGGCTCGACAATTCGTTATCTCGCTGGCCTCAGGAACTAGAGGTTAAATCACTCCGGCACATGGCCGCGCTTCAGGAAATAGTAGGGCGGTTTGGGTCGCCAAGGCCTGGATCGACCGGCTTGAGCGCGTGATCGAAGAGTTTGTCTCGGTACGGCTTCTCCCCGTCTGCGGGCGCTTCGAACATTGGGAGCTATCGACCTAATCGTCGCGATAACATTCAACACCGAGCTTGGGAGGCGGGTGTTTTTGAGAGTTTTGGTCGCATCATGCATTATCGCCGTGTGATGCCCGGCGAGCTAACGGCGGGACTGTCCGTCAGGTCGCCGGATCACTAGGGCGGCCGACGGCCGCGTCCGGGAGCTGGTGGGCGAGATCGCCTGGATGCCTATCGACAATGTCTAAGATCGGGTAGACAAGGTTGCCCGCGCTGCTAGACGTCAGCGCACGTGTACCACGTGGGGGACCCTCGAGCAGACATCAGGCGTACGGTGGAAAAGGGCTACTTGCCTTCTACGTTGCGGGAGCCCACCGAGGTTGAAAGGGAACAAAACTTGTCTACGGCTCGGGACCATTCTTCATTTGACGTCGCGTTCGTTAAAGCCCTGCATCATTCCATCGTCCCTCACCTCAAGTCGTCTAGGTCGACTGAGCAGCTGTCCACAGGGACGAGTAGCTGATGGCGCGTCGTTTTATAGTCCATAAGGTCGCCGGAAAGCCCGGCCCGGATGATCTGATCCACAGCGACAGGCGCCGAATTGGACCAGTAGGTCACCTGCAGGTTGGGATCATCATAAGAAAGCAAGACGCACGGGACAAACGAGAGACCAAGCGCGTTTGCACAGAAGTAGCGATGATGACCGTCCATGATGACAGAGTGACGGTGCTCGACCAAAATAGGTCGCTTCCAACGTTTCTCCTTCCCGATTATATTCGTCAGTTTACGCGCATCTTCAATGTTGATTTGCTCTGTCGGTCGCAATTGCCTGACAGGCAGTTTGATTACGGCGTAATTCGATACGGGATTGGCCGTTGCGCACATTCTTTTGTCCCTGATTCTTTGTACACCTTGCGCATTCAGACGACTGAAATGCACCAGCAGCTCGCGACAAAGGCTCGCCTGTGACTCGTGTACGGACAACAAGCACGTACCATGCCAAACGCATCAAAGCGTTGGGTGAAGATTGTCGTATGGAACACCTCGCATCACCCAGCCGAAACACTTCGCTGCATCGACGCTCGCATGGGGATCGGGACAACAGGGCTTTGCTTGATGGGTGCCAAGCGAGCCACCGAGCTACGTGCGGTCGCCGCGCCTCTACTGAATCGCTTTGCCGGGATCGCTTAAGCTTGGCGATAGATCAATTCTCAGCTCCAGTTACGTTCGGCTTTGGAGGACCTCGATGGAGCCATTGCGGCTCTCGAGCTAGCGAAAGATCGGGCCAGAAACGCATGCGCGAAGAGAGCTGCTGAACGCAGGCCAGCCGTAATCAACCACCGGGTACATGCCCGCGTCCAGCCGAACTGCTGATGCGGGCTTATCTGAGGCGCTCAACGCCAACTCTCGGTTCACGCTTTGGTAGCGGTTTCGTTCGATGCAGTCGCGCCAATCGAACGAACACTTCTGCCACACTTTTTGCTAGTTATCTGCTTCTACCATAAGGCCAAATAGTGCATCCCCAATCGACGTAAGCGTTGGAAAGCGCCGGAAGCTGACGATGCCTGCTGCAGCAAAAGTGAGTTCAAGCGGTTGCGCGAGCGGGTCATCTAAGCGATAGATGCATCCAGCCTTTTGACCGACGGCAACCTGGTCGCCGGGCCTCACATGAGGTTCGAAAAGACCATCAGTAGGCGAATAGATTGTACTTGTTGGCCCGAGTGATCTCGCGAGCCGAACCGGCGGCGCCTCTGGAGCGATAATATCGGGCGCGATACCGTAGTCACGCAGCACGCGGCGAAGGCCGCTTTCGGCGATTGCGAGGCCAACTCTTGATATCGTTGGACCGCTGCCGAGCTCCGTCGTCAATGCTGGAATGCCCTGCTGTTCGGCGAACCCATAGAGTGTGCCGCTTGCTCCGCCTCCCGCTCTGTCCGTAAGGATGCCATAGGGCGCACCGAAACTCCTCAAAAGACAGCGGATTTTTTCGGCTTCGCCGTCGGTGCGCCCGGGTCGGGCCAGCGCCACAGGCAAGTATTCGAGCGATGTCCCGCCCGAATGCAGATCAATGATAAGATCGGCGCGAGGAAACAGTTCCGTGGCTACATAATGTGCGATCATGGCCGTTGGGCCGCCATCAGGCATACCAGGAAAAACGCGATTGAGGTTGCTTCCATCGAGGGGCGAGTTGCGATGGCCCGCGGCGACCGCGGGCCTGTTGAGAGCGGGCAGGATGATGACCCGACCCTGGAGATTGGTACTCGTAAGTTCTCGTGCTAGCTTGCGAAGTGCGACTTGGCCTTCATACTCGTCCCCATGGGTACCCGCAGTAAATAGGGCCGTTGGCCCGTCAGCACCTTTGAAGCAAAGCATCGGGATAGGGATCCAACCATAGGCGGAGGTGTCCGAGGAGTATGGAACGCGCGCGAAATCGGATTGCATTCCGTCCGCATCAAAATTGATAGTAGTCCACACGCGGGTTCTCATAGATCTTACACCTTTGGTTGACAAACGGCACTCGAGCACGGACGCTTGCGGTTTCGATGCAACTCTCCCTCAGACGCCTTTCAACCCAGATAGGAGAAGCTCTCTCAACGACAGAATAGGACAAACGATGATCAACAGAGCTGCTCCTCGTGATTGCGGCGCGGTCCCCGCAAGTATGGCGTAAGTCACGCATGATCTCGAGCTCGAGGACCCAGACATAGGTTCATCCAAAACATCGGTTTGGTAAGGTATACGCCCCTTTCCAACACGTTCTTGTCCTCGCCAAACATCGCGATGCCCTTTTTACGCTCGGACGGATGCAGAACTTGGAGCGTCATCGGATGCTTTTGCTCTCAATGCTGGGGCAAACGTCCCTCCTAATCGGCAGCAAGAGCTGCGCCTGCATCGGCTCTCCGCGAGCGAGCTCAGCACATCGTTATATGCGCGCCACGCCCATGCCCACATTCGCTGAGGCAAGCTATGAAGCATGTTACCCCTTCACGAGATCAAGCAGCAAAGTCATCCGGCTTTAAGGCTTAAGCCGGCAGGAGGCTGACCGATAATCAGCCTACTCAAGTTCTCTCGCCCAGTCGGCCTTCATGACGATCCTCTCAACCTGTCTCAAGACCATTATCCTCGCGAGTTTCCCACCTCGATGCATTCGCGCCTACTGAAGATAAGCAGCGACGCATTATCGAATGGGGATGCGTGCCCAGCTACCGTTGCCTTACGTGTCATTCCCAAAGAGCCACTTGTCCAATTGGGCAGCGACTGTTGGATCTAGCAAGCTACGCTTTTCCATCCAGTCATCGTCGAAAATCGTGCTCAGATATTTTTCACCGCCATCAACGACCAAGCTTACGACCGTACCGGTCAGCTTGCCTGCGTCGATGAACTCCAAGGCTTTGTAGATAGCGCCGCCGGACGACCCGCCGACTAAAAGCCCTTTGCGCCGAGCGATGTAGCGCGCCGTCTCGAAAGCGTGAGCATCGGTCACCTGGACGCCCTCGTCGATGCAGCCATAGTCCAGGACGTTGCCGACCTGGTCACCAGTAGGCATGCCGGTCCCTGATTGATAATAGGGGTGCGCGGGTCTTCCGAAAATGATCGATCCGGCCGGCTCCACGCCGATTGTGCGCACCGTCGACTTATGGCGCTTGAGCCGTTGCGCAATACCTGTCATGGACCCGCCGGTCCCAACGCATCCGACAAACGCGTCGATGCCCTGAGGAATTTGCGTGATCAGCTCTTCGACGAGAGTTGCATAGCCGTCCGGATTTGCAGGATTGTTCGATTGGTTCATGAATAGCGCGCCGCTAAGCTCTGAGGCAAGCCGTTCCGCTAGGCGCTGCCTCGCGACGACGGCGACTTCGTCTTCCGCAAACTCGCCTTCGACGTAGCGGATCTCGGCGCCGAGCGCCCGCATCATCCGGACTTTATCGGGGGCCGCATGGTGATCTACCACCGCGATGAAGTGCAGGCCAAAGTCCAATGCGGAGAGAGCTAAACCTATACCCGTATTGCCGGAAGAGGACTCAACGATGGTGCCGCCAGGAGCGAGTCGCCCATCCTGGAGCGCAGCCATAACCATGCTTCGCGCCATGCGGTCCTTCATCGAACCGCCCGGATTGTTTTTTTCGATTTTTAGCATCAAACGGGCATCACGATTGGGAATGTCAACTGACATTACCGGCGTCTGCCCGATCAATTGAGTTACGGTCTTGTGCAGCATAGCATGCCTTTTTGATGCTTCTGTAATGAGTGGACCGCCGTTGTGCGCCTCCTCCGCGGAGCGGGCGGGCCTCAGGTTGTGGTAGATTTTCTGCTTCGAGATGACCATCTGGTGACGACCTCGACTGGCGAGTTAAGCTAGTCTCCAATTTGTGGCTCGGGACGAGGATCAGAAATTTGCTGGAACATTCTCCACCGAGCATTCTATGACCGAATCGCGAAAACCATGCAGGCTTCACTCAGAGAAGACGTGCCGCGAATGCCACGCCGCCCGAGGGACTAATCGAGAACAAGGCACTCTTACCCTCCCGGACGGATCTCATGTTTAAGAATGTTTTGAAGGCCGCTTGGGCCGTAGTGAGTAGCGCCCGTGTCCCGAAACCCCGACTCCAGATAAACAGCTCTAGCTGTCACATTGCGTACGTTGACGCCGAGCATGAGACTGCCGATAGAAGGACGGTTCCTAGAGATCCATCGAGCAGCAAGTTCAATCGCTGCTTTACCGTATCCATTCCTTTGGCATGATCGGTCCACGCAAAGGGTGTGCAAGGTCATGGCATTTGGGAGCGCCCATTCGGGCAATGCCGCTCTTTCACGCAGAACAAAGAAGCCAACGGTCTTCTCGCAGACCTCAATCGAGAACGCGTGCTCAAAACCGGGACATGCGCTATTTCGAAGCTCCGAAAACACTAAATCCAATGGGTCCACAAAGTCTTCTTGCTCGGGCTCCACCCTCAGGTGGGCGACCAGCGGGTAATCAAGATGAGACAGGCTTTTCAGCGCCGCGCGCATGCTAACTCTCCGTATCAGCGTCGATTCAGGCCCTTGCTGAAGAAAACGAATGAATAGCTCCGACACAACGTCGATCTGCGTTGGTAGCTCCTCGAGCTCCGACGAGAGACTCACAAAACTCGTGCCAACAAGCGCAAGAGCGCCGAGATCGGATTAGAATTGACAATTCAACGGCTTAGATGAGTGGCAGCAAGAGGCGAGGTGCTGGTAGTCTCTTGTCGCGAACTCGACAAACCCAACAGCGTCGATTGTCCTGCGTTCGGCGGTAGTATCGCTGTGGTCTCGGTACGTAGGTCGAGCGCATGGACCTACGGGTTGCGTAGATCCAAACCGGTTGCCCGAAACTGCTGGTTTTGCTTCTGTGAATTGATTTCAAGAGCAACGTCTGGCGCACCGAACGAAGCGCCAATTCCAAAACTGGTGGGGTGGTCGTTCCAAGATCAAAATCTAAGATAAGTCGCACGGGATCTAAGATGAGTCACGTTTTCACTAGCGTCTGTTGAACGCACCTCAGCTCCAGAACTGCAGCTCCGGAATGGGCAAGGACGCCATATCGCAATGACGGCCGCATATGACGCCGTTACGGCACGTGTTGCCGGGTGGACAATGATTGTCGACAAAGCGTCGGCAATTTACGCTTGGAGTCGTGGTAGGAGAGAGCCCGGACGTCGTTCCGGCGCAATATCGGGCGGTCGTGGCTCACCGGCCCAATCTGGCGTGGCGGCGGATTGTCATTGTCTTCCTCTAGTATGCTGCGTCAGAACGATTGATCAAGGGGTCTGCTCGCTGAGCGGCTCGGCGCGATTGGAACGAGGCCAAGTACAATAAGCTTCTGAGGCTTTATCGCACCCCGCGAAATCGACGGCGCCGACCAGAGGAGTTTCAGCTCTGCTGCAATCCGCACGTGCTTGCATGATTGATCCGTAAAGGAGCGTCGCCGCCTCTCACAGGCAAGTTCGAAGAAGCCAGTCGATCCATCGAGCGAGGTCTGACAAAGGGCACTTGATGTTGGCGCGGCGGCGGACGGCTGAGTTGATGATCTGCACATAGCTCTGACGAACATGAGTCTAGATATCTTGCCACTTGCCTCGATACGACTAGATTGGTTGAGCCGAGATGTATTAATCCTCGGGGGCATCGTGGGAGATGCGCCATTTGCCTCTCCTTTCATTGTCGAGAGTCTCTGGTCCTGCGCATCCGTGCACGTACAAGCTCTTCTATGCCAAGCTCACCCTGCCCTACCAGATTGCGTACGGCAGCTCTGCTTGCCGCGTCAATGCCGCTCTTCAAAAACGGCCTTTACGATGGTTAGGTCGGTCGTGTGTGGCGTTATTGACGTTGCAACGTTTTCACCAGCCCTTCAAGATCTGCCCACAGCTGGTCAATGTTTTCCAAGCCAATGCTAATCCGCAGATAGGTTGTTGAGGCGCTTGAAGCCATAACATCGCGGTCACTGGCGATGATCATTGGGGCCACAAGGCTGCGGGTCCCGCCCCAAGAGGCTCCTATGGCGAATGTCTGGAGACCATCTAACGCGCGATTGATACCTTCTGAAGAAACGCCGTCCACTTGGAGGCTGAAAACACCGGAACTGCCCTTGAAATCACGCTGCCAGATTTCATGATTAGGAAACCCAGGCAGGCAAGGGTGTAGCACCGGGAAGTTCCAACTTTGAGCCAATTGGAGGGCAAATTCTTCTGAAAGTTTGCCAACGTGTCGCAATCGGAGGCTCATTGTCTGCATGCCGCGCAGGGCAAGAGAACATTCGTCGGGCGACACGCCGATACCAAGTGACCCCAATGTGAGTCGTGCACGCTGGTAGAGGTCCATATTACGGAAAATAATCACGCCCAACAGAATATCGGAATGCCCACCAACATATTTCGTGAGTGCTTCCGCAACTATATCAACGCCCAGGTCCAAAGGTTTGCACAATAGTCCCGTTGCCCAGGTGTTGTCACATCCAAGGAGCGCGCCGTTTTCCTTGCTCAAGCGAGCAATAGCGGGAATGTCGCAGATCTCCATGGTGGTCGATCCGGGGGACTCGATCCACACGAGCCGCGTGCGTCGGGAGCGAAGCCGCGCCTCGAGTTCTGTGAGCCGAGTAGGATCGAAGAACTCTGTCTCTATACCTAGATCGCCAAGTATCTTGCGCGTGAATTGCTTTACAGGCGGATAAACGTTATCCGTTACGAGCAGAAGATCGCCGTTTTTGACCACGCTTAATATGGCGGCTGAGATCGCAGCTTGACCAGACGGCACAATGATTGCCCGCTCCGCATTGTGCATGGCGGACAGCTGCCGCTCCAAAGTCCGTGTGGTCGGCGTCCCCGACAGTCCATAGGTGTAACCATCTGGTGCACGAGTAGCCCGGCCGCGATAAGAGGCTGCGTCCGGAAATACAATTGTCGATCCCCGATAGACGGGAATGGCAAGACTCGCGAAGCCTTCAAGCGGTGTTTCAGGCGGAATAACGCAAAGCGTCTCATCTAAACGGGTGTTCTTGCGCATCTTGCCGTCTCATAGATCTTTCGTGAGGAATTCCCGCGTCCCGCTCGTGGGGAGCTCCAGAGATTCGCGGGAAAACTCACCATGATAACGGCCACCCGCGGCAGTCTCCAAAACTCTTTTCTTTAGTGGCGATCACTCATCACGCCATCCCGTGCGAACTTACGAATAAACATCGAGAACTTCTCACACCATTGTCGGATCAAGAGCGCTGCAGTGGGCTCGCCTAGCAACATAGGTCCTCGCTTCCTGGCAGCCGTGCACAATCGCCCTCCTGCTTCTGGCCATCTGGCAGCGTGCCGGGACATTCTGTCAACGCGATCAGTCAAGCTCCAGAGAAGCCATGACGCTTCGATGCATTTCAGCCTTTGTTTGCTATCCCGTTTGATGCAGATCGGGGCAAGTGAGATATTGCCCAGCACGGATTGGTAAGCTTGCCAGCCAAGGGGGCTGTAGCGTTCTACATGGAGAAGGCAAGGGCTTGTGTCCAACGCTCAACGATCACCTTCATGAGTTCGCATAGATCCAGTCAGTGCTGATCAAGGCCGCGCAATCGCGCGGTCTGAGTAAAACATTTCGAACTTTTGACTCTTTCGCAGACCCGATACGCTGCGATGGCGACACGTCTTTTCTTGCACTCAAGAGAGTTATGCTAATTAGTAGAAGGATTCAGAATTCTTGGCCATATTTTCCAAGAGCTGCGGCGGTGTAAACCGATCACCGTACGTAGCTTCGAGCTTGCGGCAGCGCTCAACAAACCTGTCCGCGCCTACGAGGTCGATATATGATAGTACGCCGCCGGTAAACGGTGGATAGCCGAAGCCTAAAATTGAGCCGACATCGGCGTCGCGCGGATCGGTTATGATGCATTCGTCGATCGCGCGCGCAGCTTCCACCGATTGCACAATCAAGAACCGCTGGCTCAACTCCCCTGTATCAACCCTGTCGGAATCAATATGCCTTGGTTGCAGATTGGCAAGACCCTGCCAAAGATGCTTTTTTCCGTTGCCTTTCTCAGGATAATCGTAAAAGCCACGGCCGTTTTTTCGTCCAAATCGACCCTGGTTCTCGACTAGCTCTACCATCAGTTTCTTTTGGCCTGGGTCGATCGCGTTTGGGCCCAAATCGGCTTCTGTCGCTTTCATAATCTGCAAGCGAAGGTCGAGAGCAACTTCATCAGCTAACGAGAGCGGTCCTATCGGCATGCCTGCCATCTTGGCGCAGTTCTCGATCGCAGCCGGAGGCACCCCCTCCAGAAACATCTCTATTCCTTCAGAGACATAGCGCCGCACGCAGCGATTAGCGAAAAACCCGCGGGAATCTTTTACGAGTATCGGGGTCTTCCCGATCTGGGCAACGTAGTCTAGGGCGGTGGCAAGCGCGAGCTTGCCTGTGTTTTTGCCTAGAATAACCTCGACCAGCCTCATCTTTTCAGCGGGCGAGAAGAAATGAAGGCCAACGAATATGCCCTGATTCCCGAAGGTTCCGGCCAGAGAACTGATCGGCAGCGACGAAGTGTTCGAGGCGAAAATAGCACCGTCCTTCAGAAGCGGCTGTGCCTTGGCATACACGTCGGCCTTGGACTTCCGGTCCTCAAATACCGACTCGATGACCAGATCGCATTGCGGAAGCGCCGCATAATCAGTGGCTGCCGTGATGCGCGAGAGCGCTTCGTCGCGCTCATTTTCGTTGGCACGCCCCTTCCGAATTAGATCGTCGAACGCAGATTTTGCGTACGCTTTGGCTTTAATCGCGCTCTGTTGGTGCCGGGTAATTAGAACCACTTCGATTCCGGCGCGCGCCGAAACGTAACCAATGCTTGCACCCATGAAACCAGCGCCAATGACAGCCAGCTTTCTGACCTTGCTGGGCGGCACGTCCTGCGGACGGCAACGCCCTTGCTCCAGTTCGCGCATCGAGATTTGACTGCGAATCATAGCCCGAGCTTCCTTGGACCGTAGGACGCTCGTAAAATATCGCGACTCCACGCGCAGCGCCGCGTCGATTGGCAGCTGTAAGCCTTCATAGACACAGCTCATTACTGCGCGGGAGGCAGGATAATTGTCGTAAGTGTCGCGCCGATAGAGCGCATTGGCAGCCCGAAACGCCGATTTGCCTGCCGGCGAATATATCGGCCCAGCGGGGAACCTAAATCCCTGCTTATCCCAAGGTGAAACCGCGTCGCCGCTCCCTTTTATCCAGTCTTTCGCCCTCTTGATCAGATCGGCCGCCGGCACCACCGCATCGATCAGCTTCAGTGCTTTGGCGCGCGGCAGGTTCACGGGCTGGCCTTTTAGCAAGATCTGAATCGCGTCTTCCAAAGCTACGATGCGAGGCACACGCTGGGTCCCACCAGCGCCTTGGAGCAGACCAATCTTTATCTCGGGAAAACCAACCTGCGTTACCGGGTTATCGGCCGCAACGCGATAATGGCAGCATAGCGTCAGTTCAAATCCGCAGCCTAGCGCGGTCCCATTGATGGCAGCCACCCAGGGCTTGCCCGACGTCTCGATCGACCGAAAGGCGAGCGACAATCGACGGCTTCGATTAAACAGCATCTGGGTCGCGGCAAGCTCCCCCTCTTCCTCCATCGCCTTGATGTATTCCCTATTCGTGCTTTCGAGCAACGGGAGATCGCCTCCCGCGCAGAAGTTCTCCTTGCCCGAGGTGATAACAACGCCCTTCACCGAGTCGTCCGCTATGATCTCCTTAACAATCTGCTCGAGTTCGCTAGTCGAAGTCTCGTCCAGCACGTTGGTCGAACGACCGAGATTGCTCCAAGTCACGAGAGCTACGCCATCCGAGGCGACTTCAACTTGAAAGTTCTGAAAAATCATATGCTGCTCCTGCCGCCTTGCCTTCACACCCGTTCGATGATTGTGGCAGTCCCCATGCCGCCGCCAACACATAGGGTCACTAGGGCGGTTTCTTTATTGCTGCGTTCGAGCTCGTCGAGCACGGTGCCTAAGATCATCGCGCCGGTGGCGCCTAGTGGATGGCCAAGCGCAATCGCGCCACCATTGACATTGATCTTGTCGTGATCGATCTCGAACGCTTCGATATAGCGCAAGACGACTGAAGCGAACGCCTCATTGACCTCAAAGAGATCAATGTCCGACTTATTCATGCCGGCGCGTGCGAACAATTTATTTGTGACATCGACTGGACCGGTTAACATGATCGCGGGCTCCGAACCGATACTGGCGAAAGCTCTTATTTTTGCGCGCGCCCTGAGCCCGTGTTTCACACCGCACTTTTTGCTCCCGAGTAACACTGCTGCAGCGCCATCGACGATGCCCGACGAGTTGCCGGCGTGGTGCACATGGTTGATGCTCTCAAGTTCGGGGTGTGACTGAATGGCGACGGCGTCGAAGCTGCCCGTTTGCCCACCTTCCTCAAAAGCCGGTTTGAGCTGTGCCAAAGACTCCAGAGTTGTGTTTGGGCGAATGTGCTCGTCCCTGTCCAAGAGCGAAAGCCCGTTGATATCTTGTACCGGCACGACCGATTTGTTGAAACGACCCAGCTCCCATGCTTTTGCTGCCCGCTGCTGGCTCTGCACGGCATAGCTATCAACCTGGTTGCGCGAAAAGCCATACTTCGTTGCGATCAAATCTGCCGACAGTCCCTGCGGCATGAAATAGATGGGTATTGCCACGGTGGGATCCATCGACGAGGCGCCGCCGGATGAGCCCATGCCAACCCGACTCATAGATTCAGCGCCGCCGCCGATGACGAGTTCATGCTGACCGCTCATAATCTGGGCGGCTGCAAAATTCACGGCATCAAGACCTGAAGCGCAGAACCGATTAATCTGTACGCCGGCTACTGCATCGCCGAGCCCAGCCTTGAGCGCCGCGAACCGAGCGATGTCGCCACCGGCTTCGCCTATGGGATCGACGACGCCGAGGATAACATCGTCGATCATATCGCAAGCAATGTTGTTCCGCCGCCTAAGTGCGTTGAGTGGCACGGAGGCTAGCCGAAGTGCGGTTACCTCATGTAGCGCGCCGTCCGGCTTTCCACGACCTCGTGGAGTACGAACGTGATCATAGATGAATGCCTCAGGCATGATACCTCACCTAAAATGGGACCAATATCGGACAGCGGATTTCAAGGTGGCTTGCCGGGCGAAACAGCCATCGGCGGTCAGTATCCATGCGTCCGCCAGGCTCCGATACCGCGACGCAGGAATACACTCCGGGCGATGCACCTCTCCGGACTTCTGCCACCCCAATGTCATGCGACTTGAGAAACGATCTCTCTAAGCGGAAGGTACTTCTCTTTAACATAAGGACGCACCTGACCAACTGATATTCTGCACGGGCTTCTATCTCTCGTCCTCTCGTACTTAAGGCTAGCTCGGAAACTAAGAGCACTGCGCTTTGCGCGTGCTAATGCGCTAGGCCACTCTCAGTGTCGTTACCCCTCAATTGCGACGTACAGCAATAGTCATGCCAAGACTGATCCAGCGTGTGGACCTGACGACCTTACACTATCTGGCTTCGCGGAAAGAATTTTCACTTACCGCCGTTCCAGATCCCTTGTCGAATACCGAACAACGATGCGCCGAATGTCGTATGTTTCTCTTGACTGTCGCTCCCGCTTACAGAGCGCAGCTCCACTCATTGAAAGTAAGCGGTACGAGAGGGCCACGGACTTGGCGCGGACGGCCTACGTGCCACGCTTGAAGCGTATAGGCACCCAGAACTGCCACAGGGCCTCGACGGTTGCTGGAATGTCGCGCCAGGCGTTTTGGACAATGGGTTGTGTTCCCAGTGTGCGCCGGGCCGGGGGCAGCAAGGGCCGACCGGCGTCATCGATGCAATGGACCAGGATCGGCCGCAGCATAAGGTGTTCGGTTCCGTTCTGGGAGAGAAGCCGCGACCAGACGAGAAGCCGAAGCTTCATGACGGCGTAGAAGCCCATGCACCAAGGCTGCGGGTCGACGTCGCCGTCCGGCGATCGCACGAACAGCGGCTCGAAGCTCTCCGGTCTCGTCGACAGCGTCTCGCTGATCGCGTTGTGGCGCATCAGCGTGGCAGCGATCGCCGAGAACCCCTCGGTGTTGTGATTGAAGGCGTCGGGATCGACGCCGAGGAGTGGGCACACCCATTCCTCGGAGGCCATCGAGACCGGCCCGGCGACGACAGCGGCCACTGCGCCGTCGAGCATAGAGAGCGACGTCGCTCGCGGATGCCGAAGCGTCGGCGACCTGGCGCGCTCGCTCATCCATTGCCCGAGCCGCTCGAATGACATGGCATAGTCCGCCATCGTCGTCTTGACCGGCTTACGCGTTACTCGCCGTTGCTTCCGCTTCGTCATGCCACGGCACGCTTTTCGGCTTCGCGCGCGGCCTTCCAGTTCCAGGCCAGAAGTTCGTGAAGCTGGTGGGTCTTCGTGGCGCCGCTCACCATGCGTTCGAGAACGTCGACGAGATAGGCCTCGGGGTCGAGGCCATTCAATTTCGCCGTGTTAAGAAGCGAAGAGAGTACCGCCCATGTCTCGCCCCCGCCTTCCGAAGAGGCTGCATAATGCAGGGATTCCGGGCAACGAAGTTCGAGTAACATATCCATTCCATCCTGACGCTGGCCGAGACCTGGTCGTGCTCGGCGAACAAATCCACGATGCCACCGCCACTTCACGGTTCGCCGCGAGAACGGCCGCCTCCATCTTCTGCCGGCATGGATGACGGAGCTCAAAGCAGCATCGGCTAAAATTGTAGCTGATCCGTGTCTCCCGGTGGATCGACTTCTTGAGCTTCGCATGTTCCTTGACGTCCTCGTAGCCTCGCGTTGGGAGGAATCGCCTCCCGTCGAGGGAGGAGCCCATGTCCAAGACGATGCAAAAAAGGCGGCAACCGGATCTGTTCGCGACGGCGCGAGCAGAGCATCTGCCTCAGGTGGTGCAAGCCGAGGCCGCAAAGTTGCTGTCGCTTCTGCTAAACGAAGCTGTCGCAAAGGCGCCCGCAGCGCCAGCCCAGTCAGGTCAGGAGGCGGGTCATGACGAAGATCTCCGCCCTGGCGCGTAGCGCCGTGGTTTACGTTCGACAGTCATCGGTCGATCAGGTCGTACACAACCTGGAGAGCCAACGTAGGCAATACGGCCTTGAGGCTCGCGCCCGTGCACTCGGCTGGAGCGAAGTCGAGGTTATTGATGATGACCTTGGCAAATCTGGTGGCGGCACTGCAAGACGTGGATTTGAGCGGTTGTTGGCGCTAATCTGCGAGGGCCGCGTCGGCGCAGTATTTTCGATCGAGGCTTCCCGCCTCGCTCGAAACGGTCGAGACTGGCGCACGTTGTTGGAGTTTTGCGGCTTGGTCGGCACGCTCATTGTCGATGAAGATGGCGTCTATGATTCGCGGTCGATCAACGATCGATTGCTGTTGGGGATGAGGGGAACGATGAGCGAGCTGGAACTCAGCGTCATTCGACAGCGATCAGTTGAAGCCGTCAAACAAAAGGCTCGGCGCGGCGAGCACTTCACGACGGTCGCCATCGGGTACGTGAAGACGAAAGATGACCGAATCGAGAAAAACCCGGACGTACGTGTCCACGAGGCGCAGGATCTCGTCTTTAGGAAATTTGTGGAGTTGCAATCGATCCGGCAGGTCTTGCTCTGGTTGACCCAGGAGAAGATCGCGCTACCCTTCGCCGTTGGAGGTTCGAGCGATCCGAAAATCGAATGGCGTACGCCAAGCTACACGACCTTGAATCACATGCTCACCAACCCTGTTTATGCCGGTGCGTACGCGTTCGGACGACGGGGTGTCAGGACGACGATTGAGAACGGCCGGAGGAAGGTGAAGCGAAATCCCCAACGAGATTGGAAAGCCTGGGACGTGCTGCTCCGCGACCATCACGAGGGCTATATCTCCTGGGATGAGTTTGTTCGAAACCAGCGGCTCATTGCGGACAATGCCAACGGCAAGAGCTATCTGGGTCGAGGAGCCGTCCGACGCGGCGAAGCACTTCTCCCTGGGCTTCTGCGCTGCGCGCGATGTGGTCGGCGGTTATACGTTCAGTATTCTGGTAGAGGCGGTGACACGCAGAGATATGTCTGCCGCGGAGACTTCAACAAAGCGGCCGTCGCAGCCTGTCTTGGCTTCGGTGGAATGCGCCTCGATCGGATGGTGGCGCGAGAGGTGCTGGAGCGGCTTCAACCGCTTGGCGTTGAGGCTGCGCTAAATGCAATGAAAACTCAGGGCGCCGAACAGTCGGAAAAATTGCGTCAGCTCCAAAGGTCTCTCGAACAGGCGCACTACGAAGCGAACCGGGCGTATCGCCGATACGACGCGGTCGACCCCGACAATCGTCACGCCGCTAGTGAACTTGAGCGTCGCTGGAACGAGCGCATCCAAGCTGCACGTGTGATTGAACGAGAAATCGAGGGCTTGACCAGTTCGCCTTCTCCTGGACTCAGCGCCGGCGATCGCAAAGCGCTGCTCACACTCGGGGACGATCTGATCCGAGCCTGGCAACGCCCCGGTGTTACGTCCGAGATCAAGAAGAAAATCCTACGCACAGTTCTGTCGGAAACCGTTGTCGACGTGGATCAGGACAATGAGCATCTTG
Organism: Bradyrhizobium sp. NBAIM08; assembly: GCF_020193935.1. Classification (NCBI taxonomy): domain Bacteria; kingdom Pseudomonadati; phylum Pseudomonadota; class Alphaproteobacteria; order Hyphomicrobiales; family Nitrobacteraceae; genus Bradyrhizobium; species Bradyrhizobium sp. NBAIM08. Next base: position 84,472 of record NZ_JADYVR010000019.1, read on the forward strand.
ACCTCGTCATCCACTGGCAAGGTGGCGATCACACCCGCCTGAAGGCTAAGAAGAACCGTGTCGGCGTGACGCGTTGGACGACCGACACCGAGGTAGTGGATCTTGTACGCGTGCTTGCACGTCAAATGCCTGACTACGCAATCGCTGCCTTGCTCAGTCGCTCCGGAAAAACAACCGCGCACGGGGCGTCCTGGACGAGGACCAGCGTATGTTCATTGCGCAGAACCCGAGAGATCGCCCCTTATCGTGAAGGAGAACGTCGGGATCGAGGTGAGCTCTCGTTAATCGAGGCAGCGGAGATGCTCGACGTCAGTCCGTCAACGATACGTCGCATGATCATTGAGGGACGATTGCCCGCGGAGCATTTATGCAAGGGCTCGACATGGATCATCAAACAATCTGATCTCACGCAACCAGATGTGCGCCAAGATGCCTCTCGCAGGCGATCGCGCCGTCCGCCGTCTTGCGACGCCAACCAGAAATGCCTTCAACTCTAGGGAGATAGGCAGATGGTAGTATGAAGCACCCTCGTCGCTGCCGCTGAACAACGAGTTGCGTCTTCGATCGGGCGCATGGAACGCTCAACCGTGTTGCTGTCCGGCTCGATCCGCCCGTCATCCAGGAACGCCATCAGTCCCTGCCAACGTTCGAGCATGTAATCGATCGCCTTGATGAGCGTCGAGCGGCGGGAGATCCCGTCCTTCACCGCGATCAGACGAGCCTTCAACGCCTCCATGAGCGGCTTCGTCTCGGCCTGTCGCGCCGCGCGGCGTTCCCCGGCGCCGAGACCGCGGATCCTCTCCTCGATCGCGTAGACGGCCGCAACGCGCTCGATGACCTCCGCGGCGAAGGGTGAGTTCGTCGTCTTGTGCACCCTCAGGAAGTTGCCGCGCGCGTGAACGAGACAATACGCCAGCTGGATCTGGCCCGACACCTTCGCATCGCCGGCCAGCGAGGCGTAGGCCGCATAGCCGTCGACTTGCAGCACGCCTTCGAAGCCGGCCACCTGCGCCACGATCTCCTTCTTGCCGCGATCGCCTGCGAACACATAGGCGACCGCGGGCGGCGCCGGACCCTTCCACGCCCGATCGTCCGTCGCATGCGCCCAGAACTGGCAGATCCTCGTGCGGCCGCGTCCCGGGTCGAGCACCGACATCGGCGTCTCATCCAGAACAGCCGCTCGAAGCCGTGCATGGTCTTCAGTTGCAGATCGTAGAGTCCCCTGACCAGCCACGCCGCGCTCTCCATCCAGCGCGCCAGCGTCTGACGGTCGACGACGACACCCTGGCCCGCCAGGATCTGCGTCTGGCGGTAGAGCGTCGATTGCCAGGCATATTTGGCCGCGGCGATATGCGCGATCAGCGCCGTCGTCGCCATGCCGCCCTCGACCAGCCGCGCCGGTGCCGGGGCCTGGACAATCGGGCCCTCACAGGCCCGGCAGGCATATTTGGGACGGATCGTGCGGAGTACACGCAACCACGCGGGAACCCGATCGAGCGCTTCGCTGCTCTCCTCGCCGATCCGATGCATCTGTCCCGTGCAGCACGGGCACAGCGTGGACGTCGGCTCGATCACCCGCTCGACCCGGGGCAGATGCGCCGGTAGCGCGCCGATGTTGCGCCTGGGTTTGCGCCGCTTCGGTCTCCGCGCGTCCGGTTTGTCGTCATTGGCCGGAGGCCGCGCGCCCGCAGTCCGTTCCAGATCGAGCGCGATCTGTTCGGCGCAGACGATCGCCGAGCGCTCCGATCGCGCGCCGAAGATCAGGCTCTTCAACGTGGCGATCTCTGCGCGCAGATCGTCGTTCTCGCCTTCGAAAGCCAGCACCATCTCGGCGAGAGCCGCAGGGTCAGAGGGGAGATCTTCAGGGCGAAGCGCCATATCGCAGAGCTACACGAACACACTCGCAATCGCCAGCAAAACAAGACGATTCAGGCAACTTTCGTCGGCCGGTTCGTCACCTTCGGGACCACACGCGACCACTCCGCAAGACCTTCGATCAGCATCGCCATTTGTGCCCCCGTCACCGGCATCGTACCCTCGCGAACAGGTGGCCAGGCGAAGCCCCATTCTCAAGCCACTTCGTCGCTAGAACCATTCCCGAGCCGTCAAAAACCAAAAGCTTCAAACGATCCGATCGCTTCGATCGGAAGACATACACGTCGCCGCTATAGGGCTTGCCGCCTAATCCCTCCGCTACCAGCGCGACCAGGCCATGAAGCCTTTGCGAAAGTCAATCGGCTGCGTCGCGACGAACACACGGACCATTGGACCGAACGAGATCATCGCGTCTACCTTACCGCCGCCAGCACGCGCTCCAACGTCGCGGCGTCGACGCCGACGCGCACGCGCACCGTCGCGCCCGCGATCATCACCTCGATCCGCTCGGCCGGACTCACCAGAACATGCGCCTTATCGATCGCGTTCGGCTGCGCCTCGACGGCGGCGCCGAGCCTGACCTGCACGAACTGCGGCGCTTCGCTCGACGCGAGCCGCGCCTGGCGCCGCCACACACTGAGCAGTCCCCGGTTGACCCCGTTGCGTCGCGCCACCTCGGAAATGCCCGTCTCCGGATCGGCGCTCTCGGCCACGATCCGCGTCTTCTCCGCATCGCTCCAACTGCGCCGTCGCCTCTCCCCCGTGATCACTTCGATCCGCTGATAGGAGACGGCATCATGCCTGTCTTGATGTCTGTCTTGATGCATGGAATGAGCGTCCCTCACGTTGTCTATCCACGCACGAGTCTCGCTCGTCTCGCCCACCTAAACGAGGTGGGGTCGTCGTACCGCTATCCATTGAAATGTTCGAGAGTGTGTTGAAAGATCCCACACTCGTTGAACAGATCTACCGCGAGCCAATAGCCTTACGCTTTTCACAAATTAGAACGGGCGCTCATATGTCCGGTTCTTGCGCTCGGCAATCTGCAGCCGCTGGCCGTTACGACATCTGCGAAACAAAGGAGCTAATACAAATTTTTGCGCTTGAGTGGATCAGAGGAAATAGCTTCACTCGGTTCGGGATTTCGCGCCATGGGTCACCAACACTTCACCTTGTCATCTGCCGGCCCGCGCCCGTTAGATCGTTTTAATGTCACTGCGTTATCGCTGTGATCGCCAGTGAGCCAGGCGCCGATAATTCGGCCATTGTTCAGGGGCGCCCATATAATCTGCGGCCGTCTTAATCGGAACGAAGCGCATTTTCTTCCGGGCCACAGGTTCGCTAACGCCACCGCGTCCGTCATCCGCCTTGCCGGGTTGGGGAAGGGTTTAGCATCGCGGAATGAGCCGCATCTCATGCCGAGAGCTGCGATTTCGGGCGCCCGATAGTGGGCGCTACCGCATGGTTCCATCCCCATGCCTGACGCCTAAGCAGAAATCCAGTGCGGGAGACCGGCTTGGTTGCAAAACGGGGCGACAGATCAGCCGCTAGCTTGTCATCGGAGCACGTAACGTCATCCGATACACACAGGCCGCTCCCTCGACGGTGGCCGTAAGTGTGCGGGGAAAATGAAAGCACGATGGAAAACAGCGGAGCTGGGAATCGAGAAAGTTGCAGGATCTTTAAGCGCAACGACCGGCCCGTTAATGAGATCAGCACCGTATTTCCCGGACCCGTTGTTGTTGAGCAGACCGGCAATATGCGTTAGCTTTGAAGAACACGGTTTGCATATGTGTCGAGCGTATTGTCGCGCGCATTTGGTCGGCGGCGCTGGAGCGCCGAGGTCCACGAGGGACGGATCGCGGAAGCCTTTGTTTGCGGTGCGATCGTCTCTGACTTCGCGCGGCACCGCGCTCTGTCACCGCAGCATTTGGCGACCTGGCGCAAGGCTTGTGCGACGACTTGTTTGCGTTGTCGGGACACATCGAGCAGCCTATGGCGAGAAAGGCCGGCTTGAGCAGTCGCGATCAAGACTGGACAACACTTGGAGCTCGCACAAGAACGCGTCGCGCCATTGTTGATCGACGACCAATGGAACGCGCTATGGCTGTAGCCGCTTCCACGGGCCGGAGAGCTGGCTCTGGAAATCTGGACAGGGCGATAAGTGGAATTTCTGCCTGACGGCGGGCAAGATTGTCCCGTGAATCAGGAGAGACGATGAGCAGACGAGTCCGCCGGCACCACGCACCGGCATTCAAGGCCAAGGTAGCGTTACCGCGATCAAGGGCGAGATGGCGCTGGCCCAGCTGGCTGAGCATTTCGACGTGCACCCGAACCAGATCACGCAGTGGAAGTCCCAGCTTCAGGAAGCGGCGGCCGAGGTATTTGGTGCTGGCGGCGGCAACAGAACGAGCGAGCCGGCGGTAGACGTGAAAACGCTGCACGCCAAGATCGGGGAGCTGACGCTGGAGAACGATTTATAGAAGGCGCGCTCAGCAAAGCCGGCCTGCTGAGCCAAAGCGATGTGCTGTGGGGAAGCATGAGCCCAAGCGGCGGTGACCTGCTGTCAACTGGCAGGGTGACGTAGCCCGCAGGTAAAGGGAATTGAGGTGAAACCGTTACACCGAGATGGTTCCCGAGGCTGAGTATCGGAAGGTTGAGGAACACGAACCGGTTTATCCGCGTCTGTGGGCTGAAATGTCGCCTCCGCCTACACGGTTTAACAGGCGGAATGCTGAATGGTGTCGATGGAAATGTAGCCGGAGACACTCGAACGCGAGCGTAGATGTATGGCGTCTTGCGTGGGCCGAGGGGGAGAACATAGCCAGACCGAGGCAACGGCATCGACTTGCGGCAAGCAAGGGAAAAGACTGCGACCGGCAATCTCACCGATACGCTGGAGTCCGACATATGAACGAGGGAAGGCATGAGCGGAATGACAAGGGAGTTGACTCCAATGTCCGTCATGCTGGCAGAGCTTCCGTAGTAGTCCGAGGCCGGGAAAGCCGGCCACATGGCGAAGGGGAGCAGCTTGAGTTGCTTGGAGTGCACGTGATCTGACCCAACGAGGTGAAGACCTTTGATAATCAGTGAAATGCAGCACAAGCTCGCGACATGGGCCTCAGCCGATCAAACCCGTCGGTTTGATCGATTGCTCAGGCTCATCACCGACAGGAATTGGCTTGCCGAAGCGGCCCGGATCGTACTTGCGTCGAGCGGCGCGGGCACACCGGGCCTTGACGGAATGGACAAGCGACGTCTTGCAGCTCATCTGGAGCATCATCTGGAGCGGCTGCGCGTGGCCTTGCTGGACGGCAGCTATCGACCGACGCCAGTCAAGCGAATCCATATCCCGAAGGCCAATGGCAAGCTGAGACCATTGGGTATACCGATCCTGCTGGACCGCATCGTCCAGCGGGCGATGCTGATGGCCATGGAGCCGATCTGGGAGAGCGACTTCCACTCCGGCTCCTACGGCTTCCGTCCTGAACGCAGTGTTCATCATGCGGTTCGCACAGTTAGGATGCAGTTGCAGGATGGCTCTGACTCGAAGGGCCGCTGGATCATCGAAGGCGATCTGGCGAGCTACTTCGACACCGTCCATCATCGGCTGCTCCTGAAATGCGTGCGTCGTCGCATCAGGGATCTGCGATTCATCGATCTGCTTTGGCGAATCCTCAAAGCCGGTCACGTTGACCGTGGCTTGTTCTCCGCAGCGAGTGAAGGCGTTCCGCAAGGTGGCGTTCTGTCGCCGCTCCTGTCCAACATCATGCTCCATGAGTTTGACCGCTGGCTGGAGGCGAAATACCTGAACAAGAAAGCGAGGAAAGATCGCTGGGCGTGGAACTTCGGCATTCAACAGGGGCGTCCGATCACGGTTCGAGAGAACCGTGAGTGGAAACCTGCCGTAGCCTATTGTCGCTATGCCGATGACTTCGTCGTCATTGTCAAAGGGACGAAGGCCCATGCCGAGGCCATCCGCGAGGAATGCCGTGCCTTTCTGGAAGGCAAGCTGAAGTTGACGCTGAATATGGACAAAACCCATATCACCCACGTCAATGACGGCTTCGTCTTTCTGGGGCACCGGATCATTCGCAAGCGGGGATCACACGGACGAATGGCGGTCGTCACGACCATACCCAAAGAGAAGGCCAAGGCATTTACTCACAAAGTGTCGAAGGCCCTCTCCGGTGAGCATGATCTTGCCAAGGTCGACATGGTGGACCGCCTGAACCGCCAATTGCGGGGCTGGGCGGCGTTCTACAAATACACGGACTTCACCGCGACCACGTTCCGACACATCGATCACGTTGTGTTCTGGAAAATGGCGCATTGGCTGGCGAGGAAGTACCGGAGTCGCATCAAACCACTGATGCGGAATTGGTACCGACCGCCGGCCGCTGGGCAAGCCAAGACCTGGTTTGTCCACGGGGTCAGTGAACGAGGCCATCATGTCGGGAAAGCACTGCATCGATTGGTGTCCAGTCCAAAGGGGCAGTTCCGATGGAGAACTCCGGAGGCAAATCCCTACATCTTCAGGGATGAGCCCCGGAAGACCATCACCTCGCGATATCGAGATGTCGCAATGGCCATGGGCCAGACTTGAGTGGAGAGCCGTATGCGCTGAAAGGTGCCCGTACGGTTCGGGGAGGAGAAGCGCCTATGCGCTTCTTACTCCATCCCCGATGGCGCGCGGCTTCGTCTATCTCGCGGCGGTGCTTGTTTGGTTCAGCCGCCGGGTGCTGTCGTGGCGCGTCTCGATCACGATGGAAGCCGCATTCTGCATCGAGACGCTGGAGGACGCTATCGCTTGCCACGGTAAGCGGGAAATCTTCAATACCGATGACCTTGCCCCCCAAGTTTTACCCAGTCCTGAGTTCGCCCCGGCTGTTGGATTTGCCCGGTTGGGCGGTGGCAGCGGCGCGAGCTGGCGCGGAGCCCTCGGCATAGCGCAGCGCCAGCTCCCGGCGCGGGTGGCAGGTGAAGGCGAACTCGGACGGCGTCTTCCATCTGAGCTGCGGGTGTGGTAGTGCCTCGTTGTAATCGGTCCGCCAGCATCGGAGCGCGACGCGGGCCTGGGCCAACGACGTGAACAGCGTCTCGTTCAATAGTTCATCGCGCAACCGGCCGTTGAAGTTTCGATGAAGGCATTCTGCATGGGCTTGCCCGGCGCGATGTAGTGCCATGCCACGCGGCTCTGATCAGCCCATGTCAGGATGGCGTTGCTGGTGAGCTCGCTGCCGTTGTCGCTAACCACCATCTTCGGCTTGCCGGGCTCCATCACCAGCCTGTCCAGCTCCCGCGCCACCCGGGTGCCCGAGAGCGAGGTGTAGGCTACCAGCGCCAGGCACTCGCGGGTGCAGTCGTCGACCACGGTGAGGATACGGAAGCGGCGACCATCGGTGAGCTGATCCGATGCGAAGTCGAGCGACCAGCGGTCGTTCGGCGCCATCGGCAACGTCATCGGCGCCCGGGTCCCGATCGCCCCTTGCGGCCGCCACGACGACGCACCGCAAGCTTCTCTTCGCGGTAGAGCCGGAACAGCTTCTTGTGGTTGATCACATAGCCCTACCGCTTGAGCAGAACGTGGAGGCGCCGATAGCCAAAGCGCGGCGCTCCTGCGCGATCACCCTCATGCGTTGGCGAAGGCCGGCATCGTCCGCCCGGATCGTCTGGTATCTCATGGTCATGCGACGGCAGCCGATGACTTTACACGCCCGCAGTTCGCTCATCCCGAAGGCTCCACGGAGATGGGCGACAGCTTTCCGCTTGGCCGCTTGCGTCACCATTAATGGGATGGTCCGCACCGTCCTCCTCCCTCAT
>NZ_JADYVR010000190.1:0-467 GCF_020193935.1 Bradyrhizobium sp. NBAIM08
GTAAAAACAATTTCTTTTGATTTATATAAATGCTTGGTGTCGCGAACTACCTCAAGTAATTTTACCACTTGATCAATGGCTTCTACTTTAGTTTTTGGATTGCGAACATTATCATCCATGTCAGCACCATCACCATTTACATCATCAAATTCCTCTCCAAAATAATGAAGCAGGAATCTTCGTCTGGACATTGAGGTTTCAGCATACGCAACAACTTCCTGTAACAAAGCAAATCCAATTTCTTGTTCTGCCACAGGTTTACCCGACATGAATTTTTTTAATTTCTCTACATCTTTGTAGGAGTAATAAGCCAAACAATGCCCTTCGCCGCCATCTCGGCCAGCGCGACCTGTTTCTTGATAGTAACTTTCCAGTGATTTAGGAATGTCATGGTGAATCACAAATCGAACGTCTGGTTTATCAATCCCCATTCCAAAAGCAATAGTTGCTACTACAACATCTACATC
>NZ_JADYVR010000191.1:0-467 GCF_020193935.1 Bradyrhizobium sp. NBAIM08
GGCCAAGAGGGTCGGCCGGGCGCAGGTCGTCCGGCGCCTCCTCGCGCACTACGAGGAGCCGCGCTACCTCGAGATCGGGGTGTGCACGGGTCGCACCTTCGACCGGGTCTCGGCCACGACCCGGGTGGCCGTCGACCCCGAGTTCCGCTTCGACCACGCGGCCCGCGACGAGCCGGGGACGACGTACCACGAGATCACGAGCGACGAGTACTTCGGCAGCGTCGTCGAGCCGGGCACGCAGTTCGACGTGATCTACCTCGACGGCCTGCACACGGTGGAGCAGACGCTGCGCGACCTGCTGAACGCGCTGCCGTACCTGCAGCCCCGGGGCGTCATCGTCGTCGACGACGTCCGGCCGCCGACCGAGCTCGCGTCCATCCGCGACCGCCAGGAGTTCTTCGACGTCCGCCGGGCGGCCGGCCGCGATGACGAGAAGGCGTGGATGGGCGACGTCTTCCGGCTGGTGT
>NZ_JADYVR010000192.1:0-467 GCF_020193935.1 Bradyrhizobium sp. NBAIM08
ACTGTGGCTTTCGCGCCGAGATATCCACGGGCTGCGTATGCGGACTCCACTGTCTCCAGCAGCGCCGCCGGGTTCTTCCACGCCTCGCCGTCCTGATTGGCCTGGCTTGTGAGGTCCAGCAACTCCTTCTCGCTAAGCACCGTGTTGCCCGAGAACGCCAGATGGCGCTCAGTGGTGACCGGGCCGGTGTCCACTTGCATTGACGCAGTGAGTTGATCGTCGATTGTCTCGTCTACATTCGCCTTCACGCTGGCGCGCAGGTAACCGAGCCCAGCGAGATGACTGCTGGCGACCTGCTCGAGATCGGGGCCGATCAGATCCACGACCACGCTGTCCGCCCACGTCTGCCGAAGCTGATCGACGAGCTCTTGTGGCGGGTCGTATCCTGACATCGTCCGGACGGTGCGCGGACCGCGGGTGATGCGATAGTCGAGCGCGACCCTCGGCTCGGCGCCGGGGTTCTGGAC
>NZ_JADYVR010000193.1:0-467 GCF_020193935.1 Bradyrhizobium sp. NBAIM08
CCGTTCAGCTACTACGCCGGCCACGAGCGCGCGTTCCGCCTGGTGCCCGCCGAGTTCGTCACGACCACGGACGGCACCGGGCTGGTCCACACCGCCGGCGCCTTCGGTGAGGACGACAAGGTCGTCACCGACCGCGAGGGCATCGAGGCGGTCATGCCGGTCGGCAAGGACGGGCGCTTCACCTTCCCCGTCACCGACTACGAGGGCATGCAGGTCTTCGACGCCAACCTGCACGTGATCGACCACCTCAAGGCCGCCACCGCGGGTGCCGGCGAGACCGGCTCCGTCACGCCCGGCACCGTGCTGGTGCGCCGCGAGACCTACGACCACTCCTACCCGCACTGCTGGCGCTGCCGGCAGCCGCTGATCTACAAGGGCGTCTCGTCGTGGTTCGTCGAGGTCACCAAGGTCAAGGAGCGCCTGATCGCGCTCAACCAGGACATCCGCTGGGTGCCCGAGCACATCAA
>NZ_JADYVR010000194.1:0-466 GCF_020193935.1 Bradyrhizobium sp. NBAIM08
GCCATCGGGGGATCTCGACTTCGCCGACCTGCGACCAAAGCTGCGGGGTGTTGCATGTGCATGCGCTGCCGGAGGAGTGGTACCTGCAGGCCAGGCACTGCGGGAGGTGGCCGAGCATGGCGTGGAAGCTGTCGTCGCCTGTCCGCCCACCGGGCGGCTCGCCGACCACGACGACGGCGCCGCCGCCGCTGCAATGGTGGAGGTCGAGCGCCTCCGCCGCCCAGGTGTCGTTGCGGGTCGGCCACACGAGAAGGAGCGTCCGGTTCGGGTGGGCCTCGACTGAGGCGATGTCCCCCTCGGCGACCGGGTGCCACGGGGCCCGGCCGGCGTACCACCGGTTCCGGTCCGACGGCGGAGGTGCGATGTCGTAGGCGGTCACGTGGACTCCACCGTCGCTGAGGATCCTTCCCCAGTAGCCGAGCCCGGCGCCGAGCTCGACCACCCCTTCGGGGGAGCTACTGGCGAT
>NZ_JADYVR010000195.1:0-466 GCF_020193935.1 Bradyrhizobium sp. NBAIM08
GTGAAGCCCGTGTGCCCGTAGGCGCGCTGGGTCAGGTAGCTCCCGGCGCCGCCGTCCCCGTCGGCGGTGTCCCAGCCGAGGGCGCGCGTGCCGGCGGCGCGGCGCGTGAACATGTCCACCGTCGCCTGCTTGAGGATGCGCGTGCCGTCGTACTCGCCGCCGTTGAGCATCATCTGGGCGAAGATCGACAGGTCGGCCGCGGTGCTGAAGAGCCCCGCGTGGCCGGCGACGCCGCCCAGCACGTAGGCATTCTCATCGTGGACCTCGCCCTTCACCGGGTAGCCGCGCGGCGGGCTGATCTCGGTGGGGGCGATGCGGTACTTGAGCGAGTCGGCGGGCCGGAAGCCCGTGTCGAACATGCCGAGCGGCCGGAAGACGCGCTTGTCGAGGAAGGTGTCGAGCCCCTCGCCGGCGGCGGCCTCGACGACCATCCCGAGGACGTCGGCGCCGAGGTCGGAGTACATGT
>NZ_JADYVR010000196.1:0-466 GCF_020193935.1 Bradyrhizobium sp. NBAIM08
CCTCCACGTCGAACGGGGTCTGGCACCCGCGACGATCCGTGCCTACCGGTCGGACCTCGCCGATTTCGCGGCGTCGCGCGGCGTCGGCCGGTCGTGGGCATCGTCACCTGATGCGGCGGTCGACTACCTCGCTGCGCGGACCCGCCGCGGTCGTCGCGGTGATCCGGGTCTGGCGGCCAGCAGCCTCCGACGCCGCGCCGCGGCACTCAAGGGCTTCTATCGCTTCGCGTACGGCGAGGGCTCGATCGGGGTCGACGTCGCCGCTCACCTGGACCTGCCTCGGCCGTCGCGCCTCCTGCCCGAGACCCTGACCGTGGAGGAGACCGATCGACTCCTCGCGGCCGCCGGCGGAGAGGACGGCGGTGAGCAGGACGGCCGCGACGGTCGCCACGCCCTGCGCGATCGGGCGCTGCTCGAACTGCTCTACGCGGCGGGCCTGCGGATCAGCGAGGCCATCGGGCTCGAC
>NZ_JADYVR010000197.1:0-466 GCF_020193935.1 Bradyrhizobium sp. NBAIM08
CTGGAATACGGTTTCGGTGATGATTGCAAATGCAATAACCGAGCCAAACTGCAGCCCGGCGACGGTGATCACCGGCACCAGCGTGTTCCTGAGCGCGTGACCGAAATGGATCGCGCGCGTCGTCAGTCCGCGCGCCCGCGCGAAGCGGATGTAGTCGGTGCGCAGCACTTCGAGCATCTCGGCGCGCACCAGCCGCATGATCAAGGTCATCTGGAACAGGCCGAGCGTGACCGACGGCATGATCAGCGCCTTGAGGCCGGAGACCGTGAGCAGGCCGGTGGTCCACCAGCCCAGCCGCACCACGTCGCCGCGGCCGAACGACGGCAGCCAGCCCAGCACCACTGCGAACAGATAGATCAGCAGGATACCGATCAGGAAGGTGGGCAGCGAAATTCCGATCAGCGACACCGCCTGGAATACCTTGGCCAGAAACGTGTCGCGCTTCAGCGCCGAATAGACCCCCATC
>NZ_JADYVR010000198.1:0-466 GCF_020193935.1 Bradyrhizobium sp. NBAIM08
CCCGTGCGGACGTCCGCTGCGAGCACGACCACGGTGCGGCCGGGCAGGATCATCATCGATCCGGGCACGAGGTGCTTGCGGGGAAGCTCCCCCGGCAGCCCGGTGTGGGCGACCACCCGGTAGCCGAGGGCCCAGGGAGCGCCGGGCAGGGACAGCTCCACCGGGTCGGCACCGGCGTGGAAGTAGATCAGGAAGCCCTCCGAGCGGTCCGACAGGTACATGCCGAGCGTGCGGCGTCCCATGTCGTGCCATTGCTCCGTGGTCATCTCCGTGCCCGATTCGGCGAACCAGGCCACCGGTGAGCGGCCGAGGCCGTGCCCTGCAGCGTCGGTGACCTCGCCGTGGTAGCGCCACTGCTCCGGACGCAGCAGCGGGTGTTCTGCCCGCAGCTTCAGCAGGGTTCGGGTGAGCTCCTCCTGGGCCGACCACTCCTGGAACTCGTACCAGTTCACCCACGAGACGGGGG
>NZ_JADYVR010000199.1:0-466 GCF_020193935.1 Bradyrhizobium sp. NBAIM08
TTCCGCTACCTCTTCCGCTCCTGCCCCCGCGCCAGCGACTTCGCGCGCGAGGCGGTGAACGCGGTGCCGGACGCGCTGGCGCCGCTCTGGGGCGTGCGGCCCGAGGCGCTGAAGGTGGCGATCCTGCACGAGGACGCGCTCTACGGCCAGACCGTCTCCGGCTTCCAGGAGGCGCAGGCCAGGACGCGCGGGCTGAACATGGTGGAGCGGCTCGCCTACTCCTCGCGCGGCGTGGACCTCGCCTCGGCGGTGCAGCGGCTGCGGAGCGTGGGCGCGGAGGTGGTGCTGCACACCGGCTACCAGAACGACATCGTGCTGCTCTACCGCGGCATGCGCGAGGCGGGCTGGCGGCCGCGCATGGTGATCGGCTCGGGCGCGGGCTACAGCGTGGTGGACACGATGCGCGCCATCGGCCCGGAGTTCGAGGGCACGATGAACGTGGACTTCACCCAGTTCGAGGTGAACG